>JAIXLE010000143.1 GCA_026931725.1 Bacteroidales bacterium | reverse complement strand
AGGCCGTTCATGTCGGCGATCAAGACGTGCGTGTCCTGCTCATGGTCCCTCTTAGGGATCAGGAGGCCGACCTCGCCGCCCTCGGGCGGGCCATGCTGCTGGCGATCCCGGTCGGGTTGGTTGCGACCGCAGGACTGGCCTACCTGCTCGCACGCGGGGCCGTCGCGCCGGTCGAGCAACTCCGGCAGACGACAGAGCGAATCACGGCCGACCGACTGCACGAACGGTTGCCAGTCCACAACCCGGACGACGAGTTGGGCCAACTGGCTGGCACCGTGAACACCATGATCGGCCGGTTGGAGCGGTCGTTCGCGGAGATCAAGCGGTTCACGGCCGATGCCTCGCACGAACTCCGCACCCCGCTCACGGCGATCCGCACCGAAGCCGAAGTCGCCCTCGCCAGCGACCCGACTCGGGAAGAGCTTCGCGGCATCATCGAGAGCATGTTGGAGGAGTGCGGACAGATGACCCGCCTGACCGACCAACTCCTCGCCCTGGCCCGCGATGATGCCGGGGTCGTACACCGTCCACTCGAACGACACTCCCTCACCTCTCTGGCCGGGGAAGTCGTTGACACCATGCGCCCGCTCGCGGACGCGAAGGGGGTGTCGATTGCGTTCGAGCAGTCGCAAACGCTCGGCACCGTCATCGGCGACCCGATTCGGCTACGGCAGATCGTCGTGAACCTGCTCGACAACGCCATCAAGTACACCCCACCCGGCGGCTCGGTTCGCGTCGGCACGGCGGAAGCGGGTGGAACCGTGCGGCTGACGGTAGCTGACACCGGCGAGGGGATCGCGGTCGAACACCTGCCACGGGTGTTCGACCGCTTCTACCGCGTGGACAAGGCCCGGAGTCGGGAACAGGGCGGCACCGGGTTGGGCCTGAGCATCGCCCAAAGCATCGCCACGGCCCACGGGGGCATCATCTCCCTCACCAGCACGGTCGGGGTGGGAACAGAGGTCGTCGTGGCGATCCCGGTCGAGGAGAGGGTGCAACTCGGGATGTCTGGGCAATCTCAATAGAAATTAAGGTTCGGCGGTCCAGTGGGAGCAATCATTCCGCCGATGAGTCTTGAAGAAAAATTAAGATCACGGCGAGAAGCAGGATGACAACCTCGCGTAGAACTCGAACGGTGTTCCGGTGCCTCACGGCGGTTGCGCTCGGTTGCCTCCCGGCGTGCGCCAGTCTCAACGACCCGCCTCCGGTTGCACTTCCGGCCCCGCAACGCGCCGACCGTCATGAAGCACTGTTGCCAAAGTCAGCGGTCGAACCGGATGCGGGCGGTGTGAAACTAGCGAAGGCCGAGTTCCAGTTGCCGGCGACCCCCGCTGCCCAATCGCAGGGGACACCGCTGCCGATCACGCTCCCGACCGCACTTTCGCTGACCGGGGCCAATGCCCTGGACATCCAGATTGCCGACGAGCGGGTGCGCACGGCGACCGCTCAACTCGACCGCGCGAAAGTGTTGTGGCTACCCAACTTGAACTTCGGGGTGGACTACTTCCGGCACGACGGCCAGATTCAGGACATCGTCGGGAACGTCTTCACCACGAGCAAGTCGTCCTTCCTGCTCGGAGCCGGGCCGCAGGCCGTCGTCTCGACCTCGGATGCCGTGTTCGCCCCGCTCGCCGCTCGACAGGTCACATGGGCCACGCAGTTCGATGCCCAGACTAGTCGGAACGACACCACACTGTCCGTCGCCGTCGCGTACTTCAACGTCCAGCAGGCTCGCGGGGAAGTGGGCGGGGCTGTCGAATCGCTCCGGCGGGCGGAGGACTTGGTCGCCCGCACGGTGAAGTTGGCCCCAGACCTCGCCCCGGAATTAGAAATCAACCGGGCAAGGACCGGGGCGGCCCGCTGCCGTCAGGCCGTCGAGACGGCCTACGAACGCTGGCAGGTGGCAAGTGCCGACCTGACGCGGTTGCTGCGACTTCAGCCCGGCACACTCGTCGAGCCAGCCGAGGAGCCGTCCCTCTCGGTGAACCTCATTGATCCGTCCGCACCGCTGGATGAGTTGATCGCAATCGGCCTGACCAACCGCCCGGAGCTGGCATCCTACCAGGCCGTCGTTCAAGCCGCACTCGTTCGGGTGAAGCAGGAGAAGCGGCGGATGTTGTACCCCACGCTCGCCGTGCGCGGGGTCGGGTCGAACACGCCGGGGTTGGCTGGCGGCTACTTCGGCGGAGGTGTGAACGATTTCATGGGCAACTTCGGTTCACGCTTCAGCGTGGACCTTCAGGCGGTGTGGGAAGTCCAGAACCTCGGATTCGGGAACCGGGCGCAGGTACGCGAACGAGAAGCCGACAGTCGGCGAGCGTTGCTCGAACTGCTCCGCACGCAAGACATCGTGACGGCGGAAGTGGTACAGGCCCACGCCCAGGCGCTGAGGGCATCCCGGCGACTCAAGGCTGCGGAAGACGGCGTGTCGAACGCGGTGGCAACGGCAGAGAAGAACCTTCAGGGATTGGGGCAGACGAAGCGAGCCGGGGAACAACTGATTCTGGTGTTCCGTCCTCAAGAAGCTGTGGCAGCCGTGGCCGCACTCGACCAAGCGTACCGCGACTACTACCAAGCGGTAGGCGACCACAACCGCGCCCAGTTCCGACTCTACCGCGCCCTCGGCCACCCGGCACAGGCATTGTGTCCGGTAGACCGGCCCGTTGAAATGTTGCCCGCAACCGGCGTACCCGCGTTGCCGATGTCCGCACCGGCTCCCGTGTCCGTGATGCCGTCGCGGCCCGGCCCTCGCGTTGGCACCCCACCCGTCCGGCCCAACCTAAAGCCGAATTAACCAAGCACTTGTCGCTCGCGGGGGGGCCGCACAATTCAATAGCCTCATCGCTCTTCGGCTTCGGTAGGGATGTTCCATGAATCCGATCACCTCAGCACTGAATCGGCCAGTCACCGTGATGGTGTTCGCCGTCGGGGTCGTGTTCGCCGGTTGGCTCGCGTTCAGCCGGATGAAGGTGGACATCTTCCCGTCGATGAACCTGCCGGTCATCTACGTCTGCCAGCCCTACGGCGGGATGGACCCCCAGCAGATGGAGGGGCTGATCGCCAACTACTACGAGTACCACTTCCTTTACATCAACGGCATCCACCACGTCGAGTCGAAAAACGTCCAGGGCATGTCCCTGATGAAGCTCTACTTTCACCCGAACACCGACATGGCCCAAGCGATGGGCGAGACGGTCGGGTATGTGAACCGTAGCAGGGCATTCATGCCGCCGGGGACCGTGAACCCGTTCATCATGCGGTTCGACACTGGCAGCGTTCCGGTCGGCTATCTCGTCATGTCGAGCGAGACACGCTCCATCGGCGAGATTCAGGACAAGGCACTGTTCCGCGTCCGCCCGATGTTCGCTGCCATTGAAGGAGTGAGCGCACCACCGCCGTTCGGCGGCAGCCAGCGGACGGTCGTCGTTCGGGCCGACCCGGAGCGGCTGAAGGCGTACAACGTGTCGGCCGACGATGTAGTGAAGAAACTGACCGAGGGGAACACCATCGCACCCTCCGGGCAGATTCGGGATGCCACCCGGATGCCGCTCGTGCCGAGCAACGCGATGGTCGTAAAGCCCGAGGAACTCGGCACCATCGAGGTCAAGCCGGGAGTGTTCTTGCGCGACGTGGTGAAGCACGACCCCGTCACCAACCGTCCCCTGATTGACGACGCGAGTGACATCCCGACCGGGTACGCGCTGGTCAACGGCAAACGAGCCGTTTACATCCTCGTCACGAAGCGGGCGAACGCCAGCACGCTCGACGTGGTGAACAAGGTGAAGGCCAACTTGCCGAAGATGCAGGCCGAGTTGCCCGACGACATCAAGGTGAGCTTCGAGTTTGACCAATCCCCCTACGTCACGAACTCGATGAAGAATGTGGCGTTCGAGGGCGCACTCGCCGCTGGCCTCGTCGGATTGATGGTGCTTCTCTTCCTCCGCGACTGGCGAAGCGTGATTGTCGTCGTCCTGAACATCCCGTTCGCCCTCATCGCGGCCCTGGTCGCCTTGTGGCTGACCGGGCAGACGATCAATCTGATGACGCTCGGCGGGCTGGCGTTGGCGGTCGGCATTCTGGTGGACGAGTCCACCGTGGCCGTCGAGAACGTCCACGTCCAGATGGAGAAGACACCGTCCGTGGCACTCGCGGCATGGCGAGGCGTGACCGAAACCGCTGTGCCGCGTTTGTTGGCGATGCTCTGCATCCTGGCCGTGTTCATCCCGTCGTTCGTGATGGAGGGGGCGGCTCACGGGCTGTTCCTGCCGCTGTCGCTGGCGGTCGGGTTCTCGATGATCGCCAGCTACGTCCTGTCCAGCACGTTCGTGCCGGTGCTGTGCGTCTGGCTGCTGAAGAACAAGCACAACGGGCCGGTCGTTCCCGCCAAGCCCGGCCTCTATAGCCAGTCGATTGGTGTGCTGACCCGGACAAGGTGGCTGTTAGTGCCAGCCTACCTCGCACTCGCCGTGCTGGTCGTTGTGCTGGTCGGGCCTCGGCTCGGGACCGAGATTTTCCCGCAGGTCGATGCTGGCTCGTTCCAACTCCGCGTTCGCGCGCCGACCGGCACCCGCATCGAAGAAACCGAAGCGATCACCCAGGAAGCCCTGCGGTACATCAACGAGGAAGTCAAGGCGATGGGCGGCGAGGTGGACATCTCCCTCGGGTATGTCGGAGTCGTGGCATCGAGTTACCCCATCAACGCCGTCTACCTCTGGATGGGTGGCCCGCACGAATCCGCCGTGCGGGTGCAACTGAAACACGGCCCGGTGCGGGTGGACGAGTTGAAAGCCCGGCTACGGGAGCAGTTGCCCGCTCACCTGCAAGCAAGGACGGCGGCCCGCTGGAAGGAACCCCGCTTCGCCGTGCCGGACGCGGTGGCCGACCGGCGGGCGAAGGAACTCCGCGTTTCGTTCGAGCCAGCGGACATCGTGAACGAGGTCATGAGCTTCGGTTCCCCCACCCCGGTCGAGGTGCAGGTCGCTGGCTCGAACATCACGGCCAACCGTGCCTACGCCGAGAAACTCGCCGGTGAGTTGAGCAAGGTTCCCTCTCTCAAAGACCTCCAGTTCACTCAACCGCTCGACTACCCAACGGTCGAAGTGCTGGTGGACCGGGAGAAGGTCGCCGCCAGCGGCGGGACGGCGGCCGATGTCGCGCGGGCTGTCACCCCGTTCACTTCGTCCAGCCGGTTCACCGTGCCGAACTACTGGCGCGACCCGGCCAGCGGGGTCGGCTATCAGGTGCAGGTGGAAATCCCGTTCACGCTGGTCAGTTCAGCGAAGGACTTAGAACTGGTCCCGGTCGTCTCGAACGGCTACGGCTCGATCTATGTGCGGGACGTGGGGACGGTGAAGGAAGGCACCATGCCGGGCGAGATCGACCGCTACAACATGAAACGGATCGTGAGCCTGACCGGAAACGTGCAGGGGGCGGACCTCGGGGCTGTGGCCGATCAGGTGGACGCAGCCCTGAAAGCCGCTGGCGATCCACCGAAGGGGGTGTCCGTGGACGTGCGCGGGCAGATCACGCCGTTCCGCGAGTTGTTCCGGGGACTGGTGTTCGGGCTGGCGGTGGCCGTCGTCGTCATCGCCCTCATGCTCACGGCGTACTTCCAGTCGATCCGACTCGCTTTGATTGCCGTCGCTCCGGTGCCAGCGGTGCTGGCCGGGGTGTCCGTCGCGCTGTTCGTCACCGGCTCGACGCTCAACTTGCAGTCGTTCATGGGCGCGATCATGGCCGTGGGTGTGGCCACGGCGAACGCGATCTTGCTCGTCACCTTCGCGGAGCGGGCGCGGGTCAACGGCCTGTCGGCCCGCGAAGCCGGTGTGGAAGGGGCAAAAGGTCGAGTGCGTCCGATCTTGATGACGAGTGCGGCGATGATTGCCGGGATGGTCCCGATGGCTCTCGGCTTCGGCGAAGGGGGCGACCAGACGGCCCCACTGGGCCGAGCCGTGATCGGTGGGTTGGCAGCCGCCACGATGACGACGCTGCTGATCTTACCTGCCATTTTCGCTTTGCTGATGGGTCGTTCCCCCGCTCAGTCCGCATCCCTCAGTCCGTTCAATCCGGCCAGCCGCCACTTCGTCCCCGATGCCCAGGAGTCACACCATGCGAGCTAACCGTGTCATCGCCTTCGGGTTGGCGGTCATTCTGTCTTCGGCGGGCTGTACCCAGCAACCGCCCGCACAGTCCGCGGTGGCTCCCAGCGGTGGCCCCGCCATTTCCATCGTGAAGCCGGAAAAACGCCCGGTCACCCGAGTCATCGAGCAACCGGGCAACGTGCAGGCATTCGAGGAGACGGTGCTGTACCCGAAGATTCCGGGTTACGTCCGCGCACTCGCGGCGGACCCGGCCAAAGCCACCCGCCAGCCCCACGATCGACTCATTGACATCGGCAGTCGGGTGAAGGCCGATCAAATACTCGTTGAGTTGGCGGTACCGGAGTTGGAGGAGGAGTTCAAGCAAAAGGAAGCACTGGTACGGCAAGCTGAGGCGGAAGTAGCCCAGGCCAAGAAAGCGATGGCCACGTCGGACGCTGCGGTCGTCGCCTCAAAAGCCCAGGTCACGGAGACGAGGGCCGGACTCACCCGCGCCCAGGCACTCTACGACCGCTGGAAATCGGAATCAGATCGCGTAGATCGGTTAGTGAAAAACGGTGTGATCGACACGCAGACGAAAGACGAGACGCTGAATCAGTTCAAAGCCGCCGAAGCGACTCGCGCCGAAGGGACGGCCAAAGTCGCGTCATCAGAGGCGGCGGTGGCGAAAGTCGAGGCTGACCGCGACAAATCCGCCGCCGATGTGGTGGCAGCCGAGGCCCGGCTTGACGTGGCGAAAGCCAATACTCGGCGAGTCGGCGTGCTGCTGGCCTACACCCGCGTGAAGGCTCCTTACGATGGTGTGGTCACCCGGCGAACCGTGAACACCGGCGACTACGTCACGGCGGACGGGAAGCACGGGCTGTTCGCGGTCGCCAAGATGGATCCTGTGCGTGTCGTCGTGAACGTACCCGAAGCCGATGCCGGGCTGGTCGAGGACGGGCAATCGGTGCGTGTGACTTTACCAGCAACAACTGGCCCGCCCACGGTTGGCAAAGTCGTCCGCAACTCGTGGTCGCTGGAACCAGGGTCACGGACCCTCCGAACCGAAGTCGATCTTCCGAACCCTGACGGCAAACTGCGTCCCGGAATGTATGTCTCGGCCAGGCTGACGGTCGAGTTGCCAGCCGAGTGGTCCGTCCCCGCTGCCGCTGTGGGGAAGATCAACGACGAACCGGTGATGTACCTCGCCGAGAACGGAAAGGCGGTGCGAATGGTCGTTCAACTTCACCGAGGAGACGCTCAGTTCACCCAAATCTTGCGGTATCGCCAGCCCAACGCCACGGAATGGACCGCCATAACGGGCGAGGAGCGGATCGCCACACCCGCGAGTGCTGTGACGGACGGGCAGGTGTTGCCGTAACCCAAATATTTCACCTGTCCACTCCGTGAAGGGCTGACGCATCGGCATAATGTCTGGTA
>JAIXLE010000281.1 GCA_026931725.1 Bacteroidales bacterium | reverse complement strand
CATGACCACCGTGCTACCGTTGCAAAGCGGACCATACACGATGTACGAATGTCCCGTCACCCAGCCGACATCAGCGGTACACCAGTAGACATCTTCTTCCTTGATGTCGAAGACCCATTTATGGGTGAGGGCCGCTCCGAGGAGATACCCAGCCGTGGTGTGTAGCACACCTTTCGGCTTCCCGGTGCTACCCGATGTATACAGCACGAATAGCGGATGTTCACTATCGAGATGCTCCGCCGGGCACTCCGCGGAGGCGGCATCCATCAGATCGTGCCACCAGAAATCGCGGCCGGGCTTCATGGCCACTTCCGAGTTGCAGCGGTTCAGCACCACGCACTTCTGGACGGTTTGCGATTTCTCCAGTGCGATGTCGACATTGGCTTTCAGCGGGATGACCTTACCGCGTCGCCAGCCGCCATCCGCCGTAATGACGAGTTTGGAATGGGCATCGTTGTTGCGATCGGCCACGGCATCCGCGGAGAAACCGCCGAAGATAACCGAGTGTGTGGCCCCAATCCGGGCACAGGCCAGCATGGCGATGGCGGCTTCGGGCACCATCGGCATGTAAATCGTCACCCGGTCGCCCTTGTGGACACCGAGCATCTTCAGAACATTGGCGAACTTGCACACTTCCCGGTGCAACTGCTGATAGGTGAGCGTTCGGGAGTCGCCCGGTTCTCCTTCAAAAATGATCGCGGCTTTGTTCCTCCGCCAACTCGTCAGGTGGCGATCCAGGCAGTTGTACGATACGTTGGTCTGCCCGTTGACGAACCATTTCGCAAACGGCGGGTTGGACCAATCCAGCACTTTCGTGAAGGGCTGGAACCAATCTAATGACTTGGCTTGTTCGGCCCAAAATCCTTCCAGGTCGTCCGCAGCCCATTGACGGAGCCGATCCGCTTCCTCAGCGGTGCCAATGAGTGATGCCGCCGCAAATTCCTGAGACGGAGCAAAGACACGAGATTCTTTAAGAACGCTGGTAATGTTCTGCGACGACATAAGAACGTCCTGAACCGGGGAGGGTTTCGAGTAATCCAATGATTACGATATAAGATAGCAACCCGATGCAGAAAGACCCATCCACCCGGAAAGCGGATTGTTCCAGCGTGCCTCCCAGTACAAACGCCCCCTACACAAATGCAGCACCCCGTGGGATGGACTCAGGCCGGGTCAGGCGGCTTTGTGCTTGCCGGGTAAAAGTGTCGTCGTCCAACTGGCGGAGGCGGCGGATGATGGTGCCGACCCCGTATCAGCCGGAGTCGGTGAGTCCTGTGGCTTGTGGACCTTCAATTGCGTATCCGCTTGCGCAGTTTTCGCGTGCTCTTGTGGTAACAACTTCGCTTGAACCAGAACGCCGATCACACCCGCCGTTATCACCAAGCCATTCAGTGCCGCGGCTTGCTCTGTAGCGAAGGCTTCCGCATCGAATCCTTTCTTCCAGCCCACCGCCAGCATCAACCCCGCATGTACGGTCATCAGGCTCCCCAGGAAACTCGTCGCCAAAATCGTCCAAAATCGGTACAGAACGATCCCGAGTAAGCCACCAGACAGGAAGACCGCCCACAATTCATGCGCGCCGGGCAACAGAAACTGAGCCGCGAACCAAGCGGCCGTGCCGCCGGTCAAAAAGGCCAGTATCCGCGCCAATTCCAGCGCGAGTAACCCCGCCGTGACCGCCAACAACACGCCGACCACCATGACTTGACTACCCGCCGATCGCCCCGCCGTCAGGCCGATAATTCCCGCTGCCAACGTAATACCGAACACCACCCAAAATCGGTGCCAGCGCCAACCACACGCCCATAACAGCAAACCCACCGCCAGCAGAAACCCCGCCCCCCCCAAGGAGAGCCCCTGCCCCGCACGCAAAATTTCCGGATCAATGAATCGCATTGCCGTTCCCGTGCTGACGTTCTTCACAAATCGGGGCCAACTTGACTCCCCCGGCGCGGGCGGAAAATAGTACGACACCCCCGCCCCGTCAAGGCAGAGACTTCCCCCAGTCCAAAAGTTCCCACGGCCACGATCTGTTAAGCGGATCGCAGAGGTCACGGCGACCCGCAGGAAAAGAATCTCATTTTCCGATCGGGAAACTTCCCCACAACCTGAGCTAACCAGCTAAAATACGGAGATTGAACTCGCCTCCCACGGAGGTCGTGCCGGTGCCTGCGTTCATAGAAGTCCGGGTCGCAGCCCTAACCGACGTCGGTGTCAAGCGGAGCCATAATCAGGACGCTTGTACCGCACAGCCAGCGACGGATGCTAGCCACTATCAGACGCATGGCCACATTTTCGTGGTTGCGGATGGGATGGGTGGCCATGCCGTCGGCGAGAAAGCCAGCGCCAAGGCCATCCGCGACATCCCGCTCACCTTCATCAAGCATGTCGCGGTCGATGGTGTCCCTGGGGCCATTCGACGATCGTTCAAAGAGGCGAACGAATCGATCTATCAGATCGGCCAGAATAACCCCGAATTCAAGGGACTCGGGACCACCGCAACAGCCCTGTTCCTACACCCCGAAGGTGCCTGGCTGGGGCACGTCGGGGATAGCCGGGCCTACCGGGTCCGCGGCCAACGGGTCCAACAATTGACGTTCGACCATTCCTGGGTCTGGGAAGTCGCTCGCCGACAAGGGATCGACCCCGATGAGCTCGGTGATTTCAAACGCAACGTCATCATTCGGTCGATGGGACCAGATGCAGAATTGGAAGTCGATGTCGAAGGCCCGCACCCCGTCGAACCGGGTGATCAGTTTCTGCTCTGTAGCGACGGCTTGAGCAATATGATTACGCCCGATGAAATCGGGATGGTACTGGCGACCTTTCCACCCGATCAGGCCGCCAAGTTCCTCGTGGATCTCGCCAATGCCCGTGGCGGACCAGACAACATCACTTGCCTGATCGTCAGTGTGCCCGGCGAGAATCCCGCCGACAACCCCAAAAACAAACAGAGAAGCAATCGCAAGGTATTAGCGTCAGCCGCGCAGGCGGTCAAACGCTGGAACAAAATGGTGCCGTGGCCATTGTCCGCGTTGGGCGGAGCCGTACTGTGTGCTGGCTTTTCCGTGAGCTTGCGGCTGTTGGAATTCCCTGGGTCGATTCTCTTTTTCCTGATCGCGGCCTGCCTGATTATTGCGGGATTGATTGGACTGATCCTGCAAGCCCGCGAATCATCAGAATTGACGGAGAATCCTGATGATTCTCCGTTGGAACTCCGCCTATATCGAGATTACCCATTCGTACTCGATGGGAACGCGGTATCGCGGCTAACGGTATTTGAAACAAAGTTGCAACAGGAAGTGAACCAACAATCCGTGGCCGTGGATTGGGCGGTCCACGAACGCTACGTCGCCGAAGTCGAGGCCCACGCCAGCAAGGGCGAATGGGCTGCCGCCTTCCGCGCACGTTGTCTTGCGGTGCAAACCCTTGCCATTCCCTTCAACAAACATCGCCAGAAGGACGAGGCGTTCAAACCCAACTGGACACCCAAAGCGGCCGGTGGTTAAGTTTGTGATGGTGAGAATGACGGCCCGCCTGATACACAAACCCGATGTGGGTGTCTCAAAATCTACACTTGTTGGACAACCGGGGACTATCGTCCCCGGTTGTGTTCCTCTCCGGTTCCGTTCCTCCTTCTCAAAATTGGACAGCCTCACTGGGTGCGTGTATGAGAAATCGGCACCGGAGCCGGTTGCAACCGTTTCATGAACACCAAACTGAGGATGAGATCCCTCACGATGGGCCGCGATCGGTGTCTCGCAAGGTGGTTGAGGATGTCTGGCGACACGTCCCCATGACCCACACCAGTATAGTGGGGACATTGAAGACGTTCCCATTTTTGGAGTGCAGCGCTGTCTCGCTTGTGGCCGCTTGAAATCTCGTCGTGCATCCTCGGAACATGTCCCCGACAAGCGGGAATCGGTTTAATTTCGAGCCGGAACGCCGATGTCCGATTTGTATTTCGTCGCCATTTCTCGTCGCACCGTGGCGCGTTGCTCGTCGATTTGTGACCAGAGTTGATCTCGCATGGCCTTATCGCCTTCGATCACCTGTTGCTGTTTGCCGCGGATTTCGCCGATGTTGTTCCCCCACGGCAACGCTACCGCCGGGAAATACCCCATCCGAAAGAAACTTTGTCGCGGAGTCAGATAATACATTTTTGATTCGAGTTCTTTCACCCGCGCCGGCACCCCTTGGAGGGAGTTCGCAATCTCATTCAACCGATCGGCCGTGCCCAGGCCATAATCTGCCACGGCGCGGTCCACTCCCAGAATCGACAGAGCGTGAATCTGGTTTGCGGCAGTGCGGTGCCACAGGGCTGTGCGCGGGTAACTACTCGACCGCGTGCCGCCCGCATATTGCCGGCGTAGGTCATCAACGATCCGGTTCACCCGGAGAAAATAGCGACGTGTGGGTTCCAGAGATACACCATCCGGCGCAATGCGAATGACACTCGATTCCGAAATGCCCGTGGCCGGGGGCAGCACCAGCGACATAATTCGAGCGAGTTCTCCATCGCTGACTTGCAGCGTGAAGATGACCGAATTCTGATCCGTGCGTACCTGCGCGGCGAGCATGTCATCCAGCATCGCCCCGTTCTGTTCCAGCACTTCAATGAAGAAGGCTTTGAAGGCTTCTGGTGGGAACCGCGGGGCAACCCGCGAATCCAGGCGGATCGTCGCCCGCAACCCCTGATCGGCCACATCCGCGGTGAACCGGACACCCCGCAAACCGCCGACGAACAAGGAGATTCCGTTCAGGGCATCCTGATCGTTCTGCAAAGACTGGTTCGCCGCCGCGATTCCTTGGGCCTGATCGCGGGTAAACAGGTCTTCCGTATCCACCGCGAGCAGAATCTGCGTGCTGGTCCCCGTCGCATTGATGGCCTGCATCAAGTACCGACTCTGCAACGAACGGTCGGCCGTTTCGGCGTAATGCACCCAGCGGGAAAGATCCTGGGTGCTGGTGGTCCGGGTCGCCCCCAGGAGGTTGTTTTTCAAGGGCGCGAAACACACCCCGGTTGGGCACATGACCACTTTTTGCCCAGCAACTTCGACGACCTTGCCGCCGCGGATTTTCGCCATTTTGTCCGCGTCGAACGGCTCATCCAAAGGCGCGATCGCAAAGCCGCCCCCGTGACCGGGATTGTTGGGGACGAACTCCGTAGCCAGTAGCAATCGTTCAATTGATGGATTGATCGGGATGGCACCCGCGAGATACTCGGTGTGATGCCGGGTGGCCCAACCCTCCCGCTGGGCTCGCGGGGTTTTGAGGATGGACTGGACATTCACGACACCCACGGTGTTGACAATTTGCGGAATGTATTTCATCAACTCCGCTGGCGGCGTTTGTGCTCGGCTCGATTCCGGGCCGAGCAGAGCCAACGTGAAGGCCCACAACCCGGTACGAAGACCGGCAAACCATCGGCATCGACACATATTGCATGGACTCCTGACGTGACAATTTCCGTGCAGCCCGCCCAGTATCTTACCTGTTTCACCGTGAAAATGGAGAAAGGAATGCAATTCCGCAAGGTTTGTGCGTGATGGCCCAGGTCGAACCCGGCGCCACCGCGTGGAAATGGTGCCGGATCGGACACGACGAAGGGATTATAACTTCTGGAAGATCTCCACGGCTTTCTTCTCGAATAACGGTTGCCATTCCGGGGCTAAAATACAGTCACAATCTTCTTGTGCATAACCCCGGTTCTTTAGCTGATCGGAAGTGGGGGCATAATAGATGTATCCATTTGTGTATCCGCTGACAAATGTATTGGGCTTCTGAAACGTGGATTGAATGTTCAGCCCGATTTGCACGGTCAGTTCACCGGGGAATGTGACGAGGCGAAAGTCTCCGACTCGCAGTCCGACCAGTTCCACGGGGATCGGTTGTCGACCCGCGGCCAGCGCGGCTTCATTGTGTTTGCGGAGCAGTGCCAAGTTGGTCTGAATCCGCGTCAACTCTTCCATCGTGCGGATGTTCGCCAAATAGTTCTGCATGTTTCGCCGATTCTCGGCATCGAGCTTGTTCCAGTCCGTTCGTCCCCATTGCTTTTCGTGCAAGTAGCGATGGGCTGCCTCGGAGGGGTATTCGGGAAAGAGGCCGTACTTCCACACTAGTGATTGAAAGCTCTTGTAATCCAGGGTGGTTCCCCGGAGCGACTTCAGGAGGCGGGATTGCTCGGCTTCCAAAGCGATCAGACGCTCGGTGGTATCGCCGCGTGGCAACTGCATCTGCTCCTGAATGCAGGTGAGCGTCGGCGCGGCGCGCGGGGAAATTTTCCGAACCGCCTGCAAGGTGCTGAGTCCGAGTTGATTCCCCAGCGGTTCCGCGTGGCGGGGATGGTGAACGTCTTTGTAGCCGATCGGGTTGATGTCCCCACCGCAGCCTTGCAGGAACACGGCCACTGCCCCATGGCCGAGGTTCTCCTCGATGACCCGGCTGGCGTAGCCGGTCAGATCCGCAGTGTTGCCCGCCGTTGTGGGTGTACCCATGATGGGGTGGCAGGCGAATTGATAGACGACCGCCAAAGTCGTGTTATCCATGCGGTCAATGCGAAGGATACCAATCTTCGGATCAATCGGCCCCACGGAGACGACATCGTCATCTGATGGGATCGAATAGGCATGACGGACATCGGCTTGCTTCTGGTTCTTTAATGTCATGCGTCGATTTTGCATGATGCGATCTTCATACCCGGTCCCCGTGCCAACCTTGACGGGGACCAGGTTCTTGACCGCCTGCCCCACCGCCTGTACGGTGCGTGCATCCACATCGGCCGCGACAACCCCATGACAGTGACTGGCATTGATGAGAACCGATTCCGGGCGTATGCCCAGTTCTGCTTGTAGCCGTTTCCGAACCCGGCCAAGGTAGCCGTTGTCGATCGGGCCGATGCCGCCGATGGCGACGACATCCAATCCGATCAGAGCGACCTGGGTATCCCCTTGTTGTAGAACCAGCACCCGCGCATACATGCGATCCGAAGGCGGAATGGTCGGGTCACGGGTAATGTCCACCTTCGCAGTGCCCGCGAGCAGTTGCGGTTGGGGTGTAGCAGGGGCGTTCGCCTCTTGCGGCGGATGGCCCAAGGGTTCGCATCCCGTGCAGACAAGAGCGAGACTCAACACACCCAGAAGACGGATCATGCCCGGACTCCCCAGATGACAACCGGAACCGCCTCACGATCCCACGATCATGGCCGCGCATACGGAATCAGCGTTCGGGTTTGGCGGCTTGAATCCCTTGCTGTTCCTTCACGCGCAGGACGGGGAGGAACTCATTTTTACCGGGAATTTCGGCGAACTGCATGATTCCCGTGACCTTGATCCAGTCGAACGGTTTCACGTTGCTGGGCACGAAATCAGCAATGATTCGGGCTTTCAGCGGGATTTCGTCCGCAGCGCAGCAGGTCATTTTCATTTTGAACAGGGTAAACTCTCGATCCGCGACGGGCTTGAACTGTCCAACAATGCTGGTTGCGTTACCCGTTAGATAGGTGCGTTTCCCAGGGTCCATGGCAACCAGTGCCAGTTGGTTGAAGTCCATCGGGATGGTCGAGCCGGTGGCTTGCACATCGCCGATGTCGCCGAGGTGGGTATCGCCGCCGAGTTTGTGCAGCTTGAAATTGCGGATGAACGACTCGTTCGGCAACCCCAGGAAGAAGAGGACAAGTGGGAACGCCAGCACCACGATTCGCCAGAAAATGTTCCCGTGTTCATGATCGCCGTGAGCATGGGTGTGTCCGTGAGCGTGATCGTGAGTATGGGAGTGGTCATGAGCGTGAGTATGGGAGTGATCATGGTCATGGTCACAGTCCGGCCCGTGAACGTGGTTCTGATCATGGTCATGGTCATGGTCATGGTCACAGTCCGGCCCGTGAACGTGGTTCTGATCATGCGGCGCGTGTTGATGTTCACGATTGCCAGACGGTGTGGCCGTGGACCATAAGGAGATGGCCCGAATGGCCGTTAGCACGAGCAACACGGCTCCCCCAAGCGCCACCCAACGGTGGAACTCTGGGGCGAGCAGTTCGTTCAACATGCCGAATTGATACATCAGCACGCCGACGATACCGAATCCTCCGCAAATGGTGATGGTCAGCAACTGTTCTAAATAAAATTCCGAATCATCATGCCCATGACCGTGTTCATGGCTGTGCCCATGCCCATGCCCGTGATGATGGGCATGGCCGTGAGAATGTCCGTGCGGATGATCGGGGTGGATATGATCCATGGCCGGCCCTCGTCGCGGGAGAATTATTGGGGTGTGGTTGCCGGGGGTGGCGTGGTCGCAGTGGGAATGTTCCCCACCGAAACGGGGGCATCGTAAAATCGGTGGACCAACATGGTGTAGGCAAATACCTGGATAATTGTGCAGATCACGATTGCCAGGATGAGCCGAGAACGGAAGACGCGGGTGAACATCAACAAGAGTTTTAAATCCAACATTGGCCCGAGGACCAGAAAGGCGAGTTTCGCGGATACCGTCATCTCGGAAAAGCTGGCGGCCACGAAGGCATCGGCTTCACTACAGAGACTCATCACGATGGCCAACAGCATCATGGCCGGGATGGCCAGGTAAGGCTGTTCCTGGGAGAGCGTGGTGATCTGATCCGGGCCGATCCAGAGTTTCGCCAACGCGGCGAGAATGGCACCGAGAATCAGGAAGACGGTAATATCGACGAAATCATGCAGGGCCGTTTCGGAGATATTATTCAAACGCTGCATGAATGATTTTTTCGGCTGCTGAGAGGCTTGCGATTCTTCTCCATCCTGGGATTCCGGGTCAGCGGTTCGTGGTCGAGCGACTTCAACGACGAGCCGTTCCGTACCCATTTTGCGTTGCAGAGCATGAACGACCAATCCCGTGATGACCGCGACCGCAAAACCGAGTCCGGCCCGGAGTAGGGTCATTTCCAGGGCGGCCTGCTTCATGGTCGCATCACGGGCGGGGTCTTGCTGATCGCCCAGGCCGCCGAAGGCAATGTAGGTGCTGAGCAGGACAATCACATTGACGATCGGCCCTGCCAGCATGTAGGCAATGCAACTCGACAACGGCAATCCTTTGCGGAGCAAGCGTCGCATCACCACGACAATTCCACACTCGCACATGGGAAAGATCAGTCCCAGTACCCCGCCGATCATCACTGCGGGCAATACATACCGCGGGAGAATCTTGCCGATGAGTTGTTGCGGGAGCAGTTCTTCCAGAATCCCGGCGATGACCGCCCCGAGGACGATGAACGGCATCGCCTCCCAAAGGATCGAACTGAACGTCACAACGAAGACTTGGATCTGTTCAAGCACGGGTCCGCTCTGATCGGGAAGGTGGGCCAGCAAGCCATAATCTGTACGCTGCGGGCGTGTGGGGAGTTCGTCTTCCCCCTTTATGCTATCAGGTATCCCCAGAAGGTGGCCGCCGTCCCCGTGTTAATCACGGGCGAGCGGTTGTGGCCGGCGTTTCAGGAGGTTGAACAGCATTGTCAGAAAGAACCACAGCACACACACTACGACGATCGTTCCGCCGGTGCCGAACTGGAGGGGTTCGGTCAGCCCGACGCGGAACTGGGTACGGTCACTGATTTCATAGCCGATCAGGCTGCCGAGTGTACTCCCGATGACCGTCAGCCAGAAGAATTGCCGTAAATTCCCCGCCACGTTCGCGGCTGCCGCGGCTGGCACCACGAGGAGCGCGTTAATCAGCAACACGCCGACGGCCTTGATAGACAGATTCACCACGATGGCGAGCAGCACCACGAACAGATAGTTATTCAGGATGATCGGCAAACCCCGCGAGCGTGCCAGACTGGAGTTAAAACTGGCGAACACCCAGGGATTGTAACGGACAAGCACCACACTGGCCGTGACCAGTAACATGCCGAGTAACACGATCAAATCCGCATCGGTGGTGAAGATCGCGGAGCCGAACAGAAGTTGATCGGGATCGGCCCAGCGCGGCAACTGCGGTAACAGCATCGCCCCCACGCCGATGGAGAGCGCGAAGAACACCCCAATGACCGTGTCATTGGCCAACCCGGTACGTTCCCGGACATAAGCCATGGCTATGCCGACCAATGCCCCGATGCTCGCCATCACCAGCGGAATGGCCCAATAGTAATGGTCGATGTCTTGCGCTTGCCGGGCACCCGTCAGAATCAGCGTGCCCAGCATGGTGATACCGAGTCCCGCGAACGCGGTGTGGGCCATTGCATCGGCGAAGAACGCCATCCGATTCCCGACGACGAGCGAACCCACCAAGCCGCACGTCAAACCCACGAGGACGACCGCCAATCGGCCGCCCACGTCAAACGGAGTCACGGTGCCGAGTCCCAGCGTGTGCAGGAACTCGGTGAGCCAGAGAATCATAACGGTTCCCGAATCAGGCCAGTGCCGGTTCTGCCGAGCGAGTTGCTGGGGAGGCTTCCGCCGCGATGCGGGCCACACAGCGTTCCAGCAGGGCGATACTGGCGGTGGCTTCGGCCAGTGAGATCGTCAAGGGTGGCGAAATCCGCACGACCTTTTTGGACAGCGGCCCCAGCAGGTGAATGCCGTCCGTGGAGGTGCCATCTCCTTGATAGCAGGCCAGTACAAAGGCATTGGCCCATTCTGGGGCGGAGCGGCCAGCGTGTTCCTGGAACTCCACGCCCCAAACCATTCCGCCTTTTTCTCCTCGCAACGCGGCCACGAATGGGTACTGTTTCAGGCGTGCCAAGCCCGCTTCAATGATGGCCGAGGCTTCCCGAGCTTGGCCCAGAACATCCGTGCTGGCGAATTCTTCCAACGTCGCCAGAACGGACGCACATTGAATCGGATTCGCGCTCCAGGTATCCGACCCTTCGCCATATTCCAATGAACGGAAAATGTCGGCTCGGCCCACCGCCGCCGCGACGGGGACACCGTTCCCTAACCCTTTCCCCAGCACCACAATATCCGGTTCGAGGCCATAAGTTTCAAACGCGAACAGATGGCCGGTTCGGCCAAAATTCGCCTGAACTTCATCGAGAATGAACACAATGTCGTTCTCACGACACCAGCGTTCGAGCAGTTGAAGATAGGCTTTGGGAGGATGGTACGACCCGCCACCCCCAAGGTACGGTTCCGTGATGAGCGTGCCGATCTTGCGACCAAATTGATGCAAGAGGGCATCGAGTTCTTTCTGATACGGTGCCGGGTCGAACGCGGCATCGCGTTGGGTGACATCACGGCATTCCTGCATGGGGAAGCTCACGAACCGCACGCGGGGATCCCGTTCTGTATCGGTTTCCGAACCGGTGACGGCATTCGCCAACCCTTTTTTCCCGTGGAAGCCGAACCGAGTCGCCACGATGAGCGGTCGGCTGCGATCACGAGCCATCGCGGCCCAAAGAGCTTTTTGAATGGCTTCAGAACCCGAGGCCGCCCACAGGACGGCTTCCATCCGTTTGCCACCCGCCGACTTTTGGAGAACATCCACCAGCTTTTGACTCGCCTGAGCTTCCACCGGGGTGATGGCATTGTACGCGGTCATCGGCACCGCGCAGAAGTAACCCGCGGGCGGCGTGGGAGCATCGGGAGTCGACTGCGCGGTGAAACTCGCGGCACCGGGTAACGGCCAGCCCATGTACCGGAAGAAGCGTTCGGCCCAACGTACCGGATTGTGCCCCAGGTTCGACACGAGAACCCCGGACGTGTAATCGAAGAGTCGGCGGCCTTCCGGGGTCCAGTGATAGACCCCCGCACTGTGTGCCAACACGGCTTGTGTCGGCGTAAAGGTCCGCAGCGAGCGGGGTTCCACCTGCAGCGCGGCGACGCGATCCGCGTTCGAGCGGGTTTCGCCAGTGTGTTCAATGGTGCGGGGTGGTACTGTGTGTGGCATGGGGGTCAAACCGGATCGAGGTTCGTGGAAACCGAGATACTGTACGGGCACGCGATCAACGAGCCAAACGCCATTGGCTGAGCGATAAAAGGTTATGCCGTCTTGTGTCATCCTATTTGCGGCCACGGAAAAGACCAACGGTTTACCGTTTGATGTGCTGATCCGACTGCACCATCCTATTCTTCGCGTCGTTGTCTGCCTCATGGGTATCATGAACCATACGGGTTCATTTTGCCGAGCAACGGAGTTGGATCATGGCCGAACTGCAGCAATACGACATGATAGTCATCGGAGCTGGTCCCGCGGGTGTGAATGCGGCCGTCACTGCCGCGATGCTCGGGAAAAAGGTCGTCGTACTCGAAAAAAATGCGGTGGTGGGTGGTGCTGGGGCCAACACGGGCACGCTGCCGAGCAAAACCCTCCGCGAAACGGCTCTCGCGTTGTCGGGGTTGAAAACACGCCGGCTCTATGGTGTGGACTTGTCCTTGCGCCGTGAGGCCACCGTTTCGGAACTGATGTTCCATGAACATATGGTCAAGCACGCCGCCCAGGCCGAAATCATCGGGATTTTTGACCGCAGTGGTATTCCGCTCATTCATGGTACGGGCAGTTTCATCGACACGCACACCATCCACGTCGTCCCTTTAGGAGGTGAGGAACCGCTGACCTTACAAGCGGAGTTCATCGTCATCGCGATTGGGTCCGCGCCAATGCGACCCGCACTCTTTCCGTTTGACCATCCCCGCGTGTGGGATTCTGATGAGATTCTGGAAATCACGCATGTTCCCAAACGATTGGCCGTAATCGGCGCGGGAGTCATCGGGAGCGAATATGCCTGCACATTTGCGGCACTCGAAGGGAAAGTCGAAATCATTGATGGCCGTGATGCCCTCTTGCCGTTTTTGGATTTGGAGGTGTCGCAGAAATTGCAACATGCCATGGCCGATCTCGGGATCACATTTCATTGGAAGTCGAATGTGATTTCCTGTACGGCAACGGACCATGAGGTGCAATTACAACTGGATACCGGCGAGAATGTCATCTGTGATGCGGTCCTGGTCGCCGCGGGACGGGCCAGCCGAACGGAGCTGCTCAACCCTCATGCCGCTGGGCTCCACCTGGGGAAACGCGGTTTGATTCCGGTAAATGAGCATTTTCAGACGAATATCCCAAACATCTATGCCGTCGGTGATGTGGTCGGGTTTCCCGCTCTGGCTTCAACCAGCGCCGAGCAAGGCCGCATTGCTTCCAATCACGCCTGCGGATCGCAACTCCTCAAAGGGATGCCCCCATTATTGCCGACGGGTATCTACGCGATTCCAGAAGTGGGTATGATCGGCGAAACCGAGGGAACACTTCAGGCACATGGTGTCGAATATATCGTCGGTAAGGCCATGTATAATGAAAATGCGCGCGGTAAAATTATCGGCGATGATACGGGATTCATTAAGCTGATATATCGGCGAGATGACATGAGACTTGTTGGTGTGCATGTTATCGGAGAACAGGCAACCGAACTGGTTCATATTGGCTTGATGGCCATGCGAGTCGGCGGTGGGGCTGATCTATTCCTCAATACCTGTTTCAACTTCCCGACTCTTGGTAATCTCTACAAATTGGCCACATATCGTGCGCTCGTCAATCGGTATGGTCGCCTTTCCAAAGTTCACATGGAAACCGTCGACCAACACGAACAGGCACCCGTAGCTGGGCTTGCACCGACAGCACCGAATCGCTAGGTATCCGATACGTTGGGTTTCCCAATGCCTTCATGATTCCTGTAGATGTCCTTCTTCCATCATTCCCCTCTGACGCAACCCATTAACCAACAAAGGGTCCAGAGGCATTCTGGTTATCATTCCATACCGACAGCGAAGCCCATTCCGGGGAACGTACCCCGGAATCTCACCCATTCAATCGGACTTGACCGCCTTTACGGAACTGCGTATGCCCCCACAACCAGAGTCTCAACATGTTCCGGTGCTATTTGAGGAAACGCTACGACTGCTGGCCCCACAACCCGGCGAAATCTGGGTCGATTGCACCCTGGGCGGCGCGGGGCACGCCGCCGGAATTGTGGAACGGTTGGGAACTTCTGGGCGGTTGATCGGCTGCGATCAGGACTCCACCATGTTAGGGCGGGCCAAACAACGACTCCTGGGGTTCCCTGTGACCTACGTTCATGCGAATTTCGAGCAATTGGGGGATGTGCTGGCCAATCTCGGACTCCCGACAGTCGATGGCATTCTGGCGGATTTGGGCTTTGCATCGGACCAGATGGATGACCCCCAACGCGGACTCAGTTTCCGGGAAGATGGGCCATTGGACATGCGGTTGGACCTTGCCAATGGGCAAACCGCTGCGGACCTAGTCAACCGACTTTCGGAACAAGCCCTTGCCGATATTTTTTATGAATATGGTGAAGAACGAAAAAGCCGATGGGTAGCCAAGAGAATAATCGAACGACGAAAAGAGAAGCCGTTCGAGAAGACCTCCGAACTGGCGGAACTCGTGCGGCGCTGTGTCCCACGGAGCGGCCATATTGACCCGGCGACACGCGTTTTCCAAGCGTTGCGGATCGCCGTAAATGATGAACTCGGTGCCCTGGATCGCCTTCTGGCCAGCCTGCCCTCGTGTGTGCGATCCGGGGGACGAGTCGGGATCATCAGCTTTCATTCCCTGGAAGATCGCCGCGTCAAACTGGCGTTCCAGCGCGAGACATGGACACCTAAGACGAAAAAACCTGCAACGGCATCGGATGCGGAAATCCAGAGAAACCCGCGATCCCGGAGTGCGAAACTCCGCGTCGCAAAACGTGTCTGAATTGGATTCACAATCATTTGAGGTGATTGGCCCCAATGGCTTACTGCCTCGTTTCCCCAGGGGGTTCACGGATGAACGGCCCAATCAGCACCATTCCCGAATTCGAGCCCCTGTCCGTCTCGGCCCCTCCGCCCACCACTGCCCCACGCACGGTATCCGGGTTTGGTCCCACTCTCACATTAGCGGAGCCTACCACTACCCGGATTGCCGAAGGAAGCCATCCGGCGATGTCGCCGATTCCGTCGATTCGCCCGTCGGACATCCGAGCCGAAAACGAGGACGTGAGTCCCATTCCGGTTTCGGAACCCATTCCCGATGTCCCCCATCCGACCGCGCATGTGGACCCACGCGGCACAACCGCACCCGCTCGGTTCCGGTTGTCAAAAGCAAAAATGGCCTTTGTCGCCGTATTGGGTATTCTTGCACTGGGGACAGCAGGACTCAAAGTATTCGTTGGCAGTGCGCCGACCACACATCCCACGGCTACGCGGGATGTGCCCCCGGCGACAAGTCAAGAGACGACCCCAGCCCCGTCCGGTCAGGTCGCAAAACCCACGCCAGTGGAATCAGTGGTGGCATTGGCATCGGACAATCCACCCGAGGTTGTGAAAGAGTCGCCGACAGTACCCGCATCATCGGACTCACCCGCGATTCCTGCATTATTTCCCGCCGTCAATGTGGAACCGGCCCCGACCGAAAGCCCATTGCCAGCCCCCACTGTGGGGACACCCGAGGTTCAGCCGATTCGTCCCATTGCGATCCCATCAGTACCGGAGCCCAAGCCGCAGCCCGAGCCGAAACGGCTCCCGCCAAACATCGTTTCCCAGGATCATGTCTCAACACAGACGATGCCACAGACGGTCGTTGTCCCGGTTCCCGCTCTGCCGATCACGCCGCTTGGCCGCGATGTCCAGGCGATCACGCCGCCGAATGTTGTACCCGATCCGACACCTGTACCGCCCATCATCACCGTCGATGCCAAGGGGCCAGCGATTCCCGCGGTCCCCGTTGTCCCTGTGGCCCCCACTGCGTCCCAAGTCCCTTCTGTCCCATTGCCCGCTCAAACGATGGGATTGCCAGAACCTGGCGGCTTGACCATCCCGAGTATAACCCCGGCACAGAAGGAAACCAAGCAGCCCACGGCTCCCGTGCCCGTTCCTCCCGTGGTGGAGGCACCACGCCCAACGGGGATACCCGCCCCAGCCGTGGCATTGCCTGGGGGCATGGCACTACCCGAGGTGGTGATGCAAAAATCTGACAAACCGAAGAGTGACACCCCGCCGATTCCCAAACCAGCGGCGGCCAGCGGACTCACCGTTCCGAATGTGCCGAATCTCAATGTCCCCAGTGCGGGAATCGTGGCAGTCCCACCAGCAACACCTCCCGTGGTCCCCGCGGTCACCACTCCCCCCGCGTCCACACCCGTTGTCCCAACGCCCAGCAAAATCACTGTCGCCCCTGTCTCCCCGGCACAGGTTGAGAATAGGGCGGTCGTGGGGACACCGACAACCGTTCAACCCGTGTCCCTCCCAGAATCCCCGTCAACTGGACCCTCACCGACTCCGCGCACGATCGCATCGGCTGTAGACCGTAACAAGCCCGCCGCTGGGGATGTCCCTCCAGAGAAGAAATCCCCGGCAGCCGATGTCCCCATGTCTCCCAAGGCGATCACGCAAGTGGCTAATGAAGCCCCACCGCGGACGGATTATGACGTGGACCTCCACACGCCGCGTGCGGGTGAGAGTTTTGAGGCCATTAGCCGACAGCATTATGGAGATGCCAAATACAGTGAGGCGTTGCGGGCCTTCAACGCCGGACGCACACCGGGGACGGGGGCACCGATTCAAGTTCCCCCCATATATGTCCTGCGGAAACATTTCCCGCAGTTATTGGACGCGAAACGCCCGGCTCCCAGCGTATATCCCAATGCGCCGACTTCTGCTCCGCGTTCGTTGTCGTTAGAGCCGGGAAATCGGACATCGGATGTCCAATGGGCACCGGCATCACGCGGGAGTCAGCCGGGAACATACAGTGTCCCCCGAGCAGGGATGCGGCTATGGGACATCGCGGAAGAATTGTATGGTGATCGGCGGGACTGGCAGCGTGTCTGGCGAGCCAATCCCCAGCTTGACCCAAATTCCGTACTGCCTACCGGAACCCAGATTCGCGTCCCCTAACTCCGCGCATACATTTTCATACACGCACCCAGTGAGGCTGTCCAATTTTGAGAGGGAGGAACGGAACCCGAGAGGAATACAACCGGGGACTATCGTCCCCGGTTCAGTAGGGCACACCGAACCGGGGACGATAGTCCCCGGTTGTCCGACAAGTGTAGATCTTGAGACCCCCACATCGGGTTTGTGTATCAGATCGAGCAGCATGAACGCAGTGGGTGGGAATCCATCTGTTTTCGGATCGAGAGTGTTTCAACATCAGGATTCGAGGATTGCCGCACTCTCGGGATTCTGTCCCATTGTGCAGGACCAAGTTCCTGGGTGTTTGCGGATCAGGGGTGTATGGTCGTATTCCGCTTCGGCTACCCCGCGGTGCCATCTGGCGGCTCAAAACCGGGGATCTGGTCGATCAGGGCGTTGGCCAGTTGCCGCATCGTGACGGGACGCACCAGGATCGTCCCGCCAGACTTGCCCGATAGTGCCTTGGCCCAGGCACCATCTTCCTCATTGAGAATCAGCACGGAAGCCAAGTCCCGATGGGAGAGTGCCGCTTCCTTATTCACGGCTTGAAAAGCCTCGACCGCGGCGGTCCGCGCACTGGTCCCCGCATCGACAAGCAACGCCTGGAACGGCGATTGCTTGTACCGCTTCACGGCCTGGGCGGGGTCGATCGAGATGAGGACGCGGAAGCCGATCTTCTTCAGTTTGTCACGGAAGACATCTTGCAGTTTGGCATTCTGTTCCACGACATAAATCGAAACGGGTCCGGTGAACTTGGTCGGTTTCGCGGAGCCAGCCCCGGATTGTTCGCCGTTCACTTCCGCCCGGACGGCCTTCACGGCATCGTAAAACTGATCTGGTGTCTGAAAACGGCGCTGCGGTTCAAATGCGATAGCTTTGGCGATCAGGGACCGCACATTCGCGGGAAGCCCATCCGTCGCGGCACGCTGACTGAGGATGCTTTCCACATCCGAGAATCGGCGGGGGTTCATGCGTTGTTGTCGATCCTTGGTCGGCGGCATCAGCGGTTCGCCGGTCAGGATTTCGTAGAGAACGTGCCCGAGGAAATAGATGTCGGAACGGACATCGCCCTGTTTGACATTGGTGGCCTTTTCCAAGCCAGCATAATCGACGGTGCGGTCAACGCCCTGGGCATCTTCCCCCGTCTTCTCACCGGGGCGAGCCGAGGTCATGATGGCCGCGCCTTCGTTGATTCCGGCCAAGCCGAAGTCCACGAGTTTTGCCACGCCATCGGTGCCGAGCAAAATGTTCGAGGGCTTGATGTCGCGGTGGGTCAACCCCCGTTGGTAGGCGAACGCCAGCCCGGCCGCACATTCCTCCAGGATCCGCAAACCGTCCGCCAGTTCGACTTTCTTGCGGATGTTCAGAATGTCGCGGAGATTGCCCCCTTCGACGAACTCCATGACCAAGAAGTGCGAACCAGTGGAATCTTCCTTGCCGACCGCGAGGATACCAACGATGTTCGGATGTTGCAGGGTTAACCCGAGTCGGCCTTCCCGCTCGAACAGTTCCACCCGGCGGGCATCTTCGGTCCAGCGGCGGCGGAGGATTTTGACGGCGACCGTGCGCCCGGTGGAGGGGTCGTCCCCCCGGTAGACCCGGCCAAAGCTCCCGGAGGCGATCCGGTACAGAACGCGATACCCGCCGAGGAAGTAGCCGTCCGTGTCGCCTTTGATGAGTTTGCCTGTTTGCAGCGGCGTGAGGAGCCGTTTCCGCTCCAGTAACCGCAAGAGCGGTTCGGCTGGTCCTTTTTTGTCGTCCAGTTCAAAGAGCAGCTCTTTGATGATCGGTTCTTCCACCAGTCGAAGCCGAATGATCAAATCGGCCATGCTGGTTGCATCTGTAGGTGCGCTCATATGTTGAACCGGGAGACGACCAAGCCTGAAAAAGTCCACGGGCGAATCCGAGGGCACCCCGGTTGCCTGTGTTGATCTGATATTTACTCACGATAGCGAGAATAGAACCCGATCGCAACCGGCACAATCTCCAAGATGGCGGGGGAGTTGATCTGGGGACAATTTTATACCGATACTGTCAGATTTCTCCTCTCTATCCTCACTTGGAACGCGATGCGCGGGCAAATCCCTGAGCCTATGACCGGGTGTAACGCTGTTGAATCGTCGGTATCAGATACTCGGCAAAGGCGGATTCCAGGCCGTAACGGGGAGAATGGCCCCAGTCTCGGCGAGCGGCGGAGTCATCCACATCGGCGGGCCAACTGTCCAAAATGCTTTGCCGTTGTTCATCCACGACGGTCTGAATGACGGCGTTCGGGAACGCGGTGCGCACGATTGCCTCAATTTCCGCCGCGGAGGGGGCGAAACCGCCGACGTTGTACACCGAACGGGTGAGTGCCGTTTCTGGGGCTTCCATCAGTCGAAAAATCGCATCGACCGCGTCCGGCATGGCCAGGAACGGGATGCGGGTATCCGGGCGGACGAAGCCGTTGTAGGCTTCTCCTTTCGCGGCGGCGTGAATCATTTCTGGGGCAAAGTCGGAGGTGCCGCCACTCGGCACGGTGAGCGCCGAGATCAGACCCGGAAAGCGGAGCGAGCGGAAGTCGAGTTTCCCACTCGGCCCACCCGAGCCGAGTTGGCGGTAGTGGTGGGAATAGTATCGCCCCAGATGTTCGCAGTAGAGCTTGTTCGCTCCGTACATCGTCGTGGGGATCGTGTGTTCGTCTTCCGGGACTTTGGGCACCCGGTTCTTCGTGGTGAGATTCGGCAACCCGTAGGCGGCGATGCTGGACGGGTAGAAGAATCGCACGCGGCGACCGTGCGATTCCCCCTGTTTCTGCGCGAATTCCAGCAGATTCAGCGTCCCTTCGACGTTGACCTTGTGAGCCAGTGCGGGGGAGAACTCGCTGCGGGTGGAGAGCAACGCGGCGAGGTGATAAACCTCGTCGACTTCATATTCGGCAAGAACGCGGTCCAGCAGTTGCACATCGAGAATCGAACCGACGAACTCTTTTCGGACCTGTGGAGCCACATCACGCGGCAGCGGGTTCAGGTCCAATGTAATGACGGGGCGTTCCACACGCCGGGCGAGCCGCTCGATCAGGGCATGGCCGATTTCCCCGCTCGCTCCGGTAATCAGCACACTGGCATTACGCGACATGGAACGCTCCGCACAACAACCACAACGGTTCTCTGGTCCGTTATAGTGAATCCCGCGAGAACACGGGCGAGGCTACCCTGCCGTGATGCGCCGTGAACAGGGCAGGAACGATCGGTCGCAGGCTTTCTCCCCCACTGGCAAGACGGTACACTGGGGCAACTTCCTCGCACTCACCCCATTCTTTCCTATCCATTGGAGACCTTCCATGCCGCGATGGTTTGCCGGGTGTCTCGGTCTGCTGGCGCTGGCCGTGCCCTCTCCTGCTCAGTTACCGCCCGAGCAGGCACTCGCTTCACTACAGGTCGCGGAGGGGCTGCAAGTCGAACTGTTTGCGGCTGAGCCGATGGTGTTGAATCCGACATCGCTGGACATCGACCATCATGGCCGAGTCTGGCTGACGGAAGCCGTCAACTACCGGCGCAAGATGTTCCGCAAGCCGCTCAATCGGCCAGAAGGGGATCGGATCGTCGTTCTTTGCGACACCAACGCCGATGGGAAAGCGGATGAGGCCAAGACGTTCTACCAGGGTGAAGATCTTTACGGCCCGCTGAGCGTCTGCGTGATCCCGCAAGCGGATGGGAAAGCCCTGCGTGTCCTCGTCGCCCAGTCGCCGGACATCCTCGAATTCTGGGACCGCGATGGGGACTTGCAGGCCGATGGTCCGCCGACCAAATTTTTGAGCGGTTTCGGGGGTGTCGACCACGATCACGGCGTGCATGGCCTCTCGGTCGGACCAGATGGCAAGCTCTACTTCACCGTCGGGGATGGTGGCGTGCGGGGGTTGCAAGCGAAAAACGGCAAGGGGCCACGGTTCACCTCGAACAGCACCGATTGCCGAGCGGGCACCGTCTGGCGCTGTGACCTCGACGGCAACAATCTCGAACGGATCGCCCACAATTTCCGCAACAACTACGAAGCCTGCGTCAACTCGTTCGGCGAAATCTGGTGCTCGGACAACGACGACGACGGCAACCAGCAAACCCGCATCTGCTTCGTCATGCCCGGCGGCAATTATGGCTACCACCCCCGCGGCAAGGGGCAAAGCCACTGGCATGAGGAGCAACCCGGTATCGTCCACAAGGCACTTCGCACCGGCTTCGGCAGCCCGACCGGCATCTGTTTTTATGAAGGGAATCTCCTGCCCGAGAAGTACCGCGGCCAGTTGCTGCACACCGATGCTGGCCCGCGGGAGTTACGCTGTTTCCACATCACGCCGAAGGGAGCCGGGTACGAATTGGAGAAAGAAAACCTGCTGACGAGTTCGGACAACTGGTTCCGGCTTTCGGACGTGTGCGTCGCCCCGGACGGCAGCGTCTTCGTCTGCGACTGGTACGACCCCGGTGTCGGCGGTCACGGTATGGGCGACTGGACAAGGGGCCGCGTCTACCGGATCACTCCGAAGGGGCATAAGGGGTACACGGTGCCGGCGGTGAATTTGGATACGGCTGATGGGCTTCTGAATGCGTTCCGATCCCCGAACTTGGCCAGTCGGGTCGCTGCCGTTAACATGATTTGTCATATGGGCAGATTATCAGGGAAAAATTTCGTCGAAGAAGTTATGTCTGAAAATGATATTAGCATTGTTGCTCGGGCTTATTCTGTCATCCCTTATTTCGAGAACTGGAAAAGTTGGAGTCACGCAAACCGCGAGGCGTTGAAAGATCATCAACCTGAGAGAATTAAAGCAGCAGCAATTCGACTTGCGAATAACTTTGAATCTCGTTTTCCTGAGCGTGAAAGTCCGACGTTACTGAAAACTGAAAAGCTCTCCGACTTGGTTGCGATTGCAAACCCCGCCGTAAGTAGAGAACTGTTACTGTCATTGAAGAGTATCGATCCGACAGTCAGCAAAAACTACTTCTACCCCCTCGCCAAGCTCTACGACGGCAAGGACCACTTCTACCGCGCGGCCCTGAACATCGCCCTCGGGACGGACCCGGCCCGGCGGGACGCGATCCTTGCGGACTTCGACAAGCAGTTCCCGGAATGGAACGACACCGTCGCCGATCTCGTCTGGGAACTGCGGCCAAAATCGGTGCTGCCCCGGCTGGAAAAGCTGCTCACCGATGCCCAACTCACCGGCTCACAAAAAGCCCGCATCGTGGACATTCTCGCGTCCAGCGACAACCCCGATGCCGGGAAAACGCTGCTCAAAATCCTTACCTCGGATGCCCCGAAAGAAGTGAAAGCGGGGGCACTCGCCAACCTCCGGCTGTTCCTGCCGACGAAGTGGAACGCCCTCACCCAAGGTGAGGACATCCCGTTCGCCGTGACCCGTCTACTCGGTGATGCCCAGCTCCGCGTCACCGGCCTGCAACTGGTGGCCGCCGCTCACTTCACCGCCGCCATCGCGGACATCGAGAAACTCGCCGCCGATGAGAAGCAACCGCAGGAATTGCGTCTCGAAGCCGTTCGCACACTCGGGAAACTGCGTCACACACGCGCCGTCGATGCTCTGATGCGCATCGGCCAGCCGGAAAACCCGCTCTCCGTCCCGGTGGTCCAGGCTCTCGGTGAGCAACTCCCCGCCGGGGGCAAGCCCAGCGAAGCCGAGCGGCGCGCCCTGGATGCCCTGCAACTGGCGATCACGCTGCCCAAAGGGAAGCCCGAACTGAAGCAAGCCGCTCTCGCCGCCCTCGCCGGTTCCCGCAGCGGCACCGATTGGCTGCTCAGTCTCCGCGAGAAAGACGAACTGCCCGCCGCCCTCGTCGCCGACACCGGCCGACTGCTGCGAAATAGCCCATTTCAGGGCCAGCGGAACAAGGCTCTGCTGCTGTTCCCCGCCCCCGGCAAGCTCGACCCGAAGAAACTGCCTCCCATCAGCGAACTCGCCAAACGCAGCGGCAACGCCGACCGGGGCCGTGCGATTCTGGCGAAATCCGCGAAGAATGAAGTGCAGTGCCTGAAGTGCCACACGATCCGCGGCCAGGGCGGTCAGATCGGCCCGGACCTTTCCATGATCGGCAAGAAGGGCAGCAAGGAAAACCTGTTGGAATCCCTCCTTGTCCCCTCGAAAGCTATCGCCGATCAGTACATCAGTCAAAAGGTGGATACGGTCGATGGTCAGACGCTGGTGGGTCTGGTCGTCGGGGAAACCGATCAGACTCTCACGCTCCGGGACGCGAACGGCAAAGACTACATCATCCCGGTGGCGGATATTGATGCGCGGTCCAAGTCCCCGGTGTCGCTGATGCCGGATAACCTCGTCTCCGCACTCACGGAAGAGGAGTTTCTGGACGTGATCGCCTATCTTCAGACGTTGCAAACACCATCCCTGACCCCGGATTCCTGGTACGCCGTCGGCCCATTCCCCGCCGCGAACATGGAAGCCGCCCTGCGTCAGAAGTTCGGCCCGGAACAGACCCCGTTCCAGCGGGATGCCGCGTTCTCTCTTGCGGGTCGCACTCTCCGCTGGTCCCCATTGCGTGCGAGCGGGAACGGCTACTTCGACCTCGCGGCCCGGAACGGCAACTCGGCGACGAACTCGGCTACTTACCTGTACCGTGCGATCGAATCCCCTGTCAATCAGGAGGCGACGTTCTTGCTCGGCACGGACGATGGCGGGACACTTTGGGTGAATGACCAAGAAGTCTGGTCGACGACCGCATCCCGAGCCGCGGCCCCGGACCAGGACCGCGTGACCGTGAAACTCCGCAAAGGCAGCAACAGCGTGCTGCTCAAAGTCGCCAACGGCAACAGCCCGCACGGCTTCTACCTGACCATCACCAGCGGCCAGGAACTCAAGGCCCAGTAGGGGGAACACGATCAGAGGACACGATCGATGTCTCATTCCCCGTGAATGAGACAAACACCAACGACCAGCGGGCGGTGGGTTTCCCTTGCAGGAATCCCACCGCCCGTGGTCGTGAGGAGGACGCTTCGTGGCCCACCGTCAGGTTGTTACTTGCCAGTCGCGGCAGGCATCGCGGCAGGCAAAGCAGCGGGGGCCGCAGTCGTCACCGGAGCCGGGCTTGTGGCCGGGGCAGCGGAGCAACCACCGTTGCAGCCCGTATTGCCGCAGCCATTGGCACAGCCGCTCACTGGGGCATCGCAGCAGACCGGGGCACAGGGATCACAGCAGAACCGTTTCTTGAACAGGTTGCTGAAGAAGTCGCGTACCGGGGTCTTCTTGCAGGTGCTGCAAACATCGGCGATTCCGCAGGCGGCAGGGCAAGCTGGTTCGCATCCCGCCACGCATCCTTTGTCGCATCCTTGGGCACAACCGTTGTTGCAGGGGGTGCCACAAGCAGGCTGGCACGGCGGATCACAGGGGATGTAGCGAGCCTTCTTCACGCAGACCTGAACCGGAACTTTGCAGGCCACTTTCTTCGTCACCTTGCAAGGCACTTGTTCGCAGACGGTGTAGGGCACCTTGACGCAGATCGTGCAGGGAACTTTCTTGGTCACTTTGCACGGCTTCATCACGGTTTCTTTGCACAGCACCTTCTTGGTCGAGTGGCAAGCCACCATTTTGCAGACCTTCTCGGCGACTCGCTTGGTCACGGTGCAGGGCACCATTTTGGTGACTTTCACCGGCACCATCTTGGTCACGGTTTCCGGCACCATCTTGGTGACTGTGTAGGGCACCTTCTTGGTCACGGTTTCCTGAACCATCTTGGTGACTTTCACGGGCACCATTTCGGTCACTTGTTCCTGCACCGTCTTCTTGACCACCACCGGAACGGTTTCGGTCACGGTCCGGGTGACATAAGTCGTCACGGGGACTTGTTCGGTGCGGTTTTCGTAGCGGGTCACTTGGCGGGTCCGCTGTTCGCTCGGATCGCGGACCAGTGCATAGCCGCCACCGGACAGCAGACTACCGGAGAACAGGCCACCCAGGCGAGAGCCACCCGAACCGATGCCCGAGCCGCTGGTGGAGACATACTCCGTACCGTTGGCGGAACCGATCCCAGACCCGATTCCCGTACCGTTGCCACCGAAGCGGCCACCCAGCAAACCACGACCGAACAGGCCACTCCCGATTCGGCTGACCTTGGCACACGGATCGCACGGGTCCGCACACGGATCACAGGCTTTGGCACATGGATCGCAGCCTTGGGCACAGGGATCACAACCTGTGGTGCAGGCTTTGCCGCAAGGGTCACAGGCTTTGCGGCAGGGGTCGCAGGGGTCGCTGACCTTCACGAGTCGCAGGCCACCCTTGACGCAGTAGGTTTCACATGCGGTGACGGGCACCTTTTTGCAGACCGTCTGCATGGTCGTGCAGGGTTCTTTGATCTTTTTGCAGACCGTCTTGTTTTCGGTGACGCAGACTTCTTTGCAGATCGTCTTGCACACCGGCTTCATGACGGTTTCGCAAACCGGCTTGCAGACCGTGTAGGTGCAATCTCGGTAGTGAGTTTCGCACACCTTCTTGCAGACGGTGTACTTACACTCTTTCATGATGGTTTCGCAGACCGGCTTGCAGACGGTTTCGGTCACGTCTTTGTAGACGCATTCCGTGACCGGCTTGTAGACGGTGCAAGGGACTTCCTTCCAGACTTCCACTTCGACCGGCTTCATGACGGTTTCTTCGACCGTCTTATAGCTGGTGCGTTGCTCATCGCGGTAGGCGGTACGCTGGACGTTCTTCATGACGGTTTCTTCGACCGTCCGATAGACCGTTTGATACCGTGTTTCCATGACGGTGTCGTACACCACGCGGGAGCCAGCCGCCGCTCCGCTGGCCGCACCGAACCCCAACTGGTTCTCACTGACGGGCTGACCACAAGGCGAATAATTCGTGGTCCCACAGTGCCCAGCGCGGGCCGTCGAACCGAACACCGCCACCGCCACCGCCACCGCGGGCAAGGCCCACTGGATCCTCATGATGCGCCTCCTCACCGGGAGATTCGACACACCCACGGACTCACCCGCAGGCGGAGCGGCAACGTCACAGTTGCCGGAGCCGAACCCACCCTGATCCTCAAAGTCATCCCCGCACTCAGCCAGGATGACGACTGTGACAACCAACCGCGGCACTCGCCGCAAGTCACTTGGTTTCCCGTCAGGAAGAGTATCGGACAGGGCGATTTCGCGGACGCACCCGACCGAGCCGCGGAATCGGATTTCTTCCCGCATCCGATGCGGTAAACACCGAGGACATGACGTGTGCCGATCGTGCCGATTGTAGGGGCTGAATTCGGATCATAATGGACGGGATCTGCGCAAGTTTTTCGATTCGAGGTTCTCGCCGGATCGTGGGGCCGTTGTGAACCGTGGGGGGAGTGTCCAGGTCTGTATAATCACAGTTTGGCGAGTTGGTTGTGACCACGAACCGGGGCATTCTCACATGGCCGAATGGCAGCGGACTCACATTTGCGGCGATCTGCGGGATTCTCACATCGGACAAACGGCGACCCTCACCGGCTGGGTGCTGACGACCCGGAATTACGGGAACCAGGTTTTCGTCGACCTCCGCGACCGTTACGGTCTGACGCAGGTCGTCTTTGAAGCGGACGATGCCGAACTCTTTGCCGCCGCGAATCAGGTGGGCCGCGAGTACTGCCTTTCCGTGACCGGGCAGGTTCGTAAACGCCTGCCGGGGAAAGAACGTACCGACATTGCCACCGGACTTGTGGAGCTGCAAGCCACGACGCTGCGGGTACTCAATGCCTGCCCCCCGGCGAATTTGAAGTTCAGCGTCACGGAGTTCCCGGATGAGGAAGTCGCCAACGAGGAATTGCGTCTGCAGTATCGCTACCTCGATCTGCGACGCCGTTCGATTCAGCAAGTGCTGTCACTCCGGCACCGGATGAACAAGGTCATCCGCGACTACATGGATGCGAACGCTTTCCTCGAAATCGAGACACCGTTGCTCGGCAAGTCCACCCCCGAGGGTGCCCGCGATTATCTGGTGCCGAGTCGGGTGTTTCCGGGAGAGTTCTTTGCCCTGCCGCAATCCCCACAATTGTACAAGCAATTGATGATGGTGGCCGGGTACGATCGCTACTTCCAGATTGCCCGCTGCCTGCGGGATGAAGACCTCCGGGCCGATCGCCAACCCGAGTTCACGCAACTCGATGTCGAAATGTCGTTCGTGGAGCGGGATGACGTGCTGACCCTGATGGAAGGGCTGGTCGCGGATCTGTTCCGAGTCTGCCACGGGATCACGATACCGACACCTTTCCCCCGTTTGCAATACGCTGAGGTGATGCGCAAATTCGGCAGCGACAAGCCGGATCTCCGTTTCGGCATGGAAATCGTCGATGTCACGGAACTGGCGGGCGAATCGGAATTCAAGGTGTTTCAGGATGCCATTGCGGCGGGGAACATCGTGCGTGCCCTGAATGCGAAGGGGGCCGCCTCCAAATTCTCGAACACGGCACTGAAGCCCGGCGGCGAACTGCCCAAGTTCGTCGAACAGTACAAGGCCAAGGGGCTCGCCTGGATGAAGTTCGAGGGTGGGAAGTTCGTCAGTTCGATCGAGAAATTCTTCCCAGAAGCTCTCAAGGCGAAGCTGCAAGAGCGGCTCGGGGTCGAAGAAGGTGACCTGGTGTTGTTCGTTGCGGATAAGGAGTCGATCGTCTGTGATGCACTCGGAGCGCTGCGGTCGCACCTGGGGACAGCGCTGAAGCTGTACACGAACTGGTGGGATGAGAAAGCCACCCACGATGCCGCCGAGGACGACAAGAAGAAGGCCGCCGAGAAGAAGGGACAAAAATACTCAGCCACCCCGTTCGCGGTGCGGCCCGAGCATTTTGCCTTCGCCTGGGTGGTCGACTTCCCGATGTTCGGCTTCGACGAGGAGGAACAGCGCTGGGTGGCGTTACACCATCCGTTCACCTCACCGCGTGATGAGGATGTCGACCGTCTCGAATCTGAACCCGGCACGGTGAAGGCCAAAGCCTATGACCTCGTGTTGAATGGCTACGAAGTCGGTGGCGGCAGCATCCGAATTCATCGCCCGGATGTGCAGAGTCGCGTCTTCTCCATGCTCGGTATGACGCTGGACGATGCCCGAGCGAAGTTCGGCTTCCTGCTCGATGCCCTCCAGAGCGGAGCCCCGCCGCATGGTGGGATCGCACTGGGACTCGACCGCTTCTGTATGATGCTCGCGGGCACCAGCAACATCCGGGACGTAATCGCCTTCCCGAAGAATCAGAAGGCCCGCGACCTGATGACCGGCGCACCCGCCGTGGTCGAACCGCGTCAACTCCGGGATCTGGGGATCAAGTTGAGCTGAGAATTGAGAAGGCAGCGCGGAACCGCGGGACTTTCTCCCACGGTTCCTTCCAAGATTGGGGCCGTGGGACAACCTCCACCGCATTCTCCGCTGGGGATTGGGAGTATGTGGATTCTCTGCTGGCGTTTCGACCGCTAGCAGCATCCGCCGCCCTCACGTCAACCGCCTTCCCGCGTACCGCAACAGATGTCCATTCCGCAACGCCCGCCGATGGCCCGGACACCCCCAAGGCGACCACCGTCGGACGCGTCGCTTGATCCCATCGGCCGCTGCCTTTACGCAACGACCAGAACGATCGCCCCCGATCCGATTCGATTGGAATGACTTGCGCCCATTTTATGGACTCAGCAACTGCCCCCAGGCCACCGTGTCCCCACTCCAACAACCGCACTGTGCCCAAACTCAAGATGAGATGCAACGGCAACCGCTGGTCCGCATTCTGCATGATACTTCCCCGCCTCGATTGCACGTCCCATGTCGCAGGCTGTAGGGGCCAGTGCTGACCTCGCATTCCGGGCACGGGTCATGGTGGATGGGACATGCCATTCTGAAAACTCCTGGGTGTCTCGGTTAAGAAATACCCACCGTTCAAAACGCGGAATGCCCTGTGGACAGATCGGAACTATCGCCGGATTGCGGAAATACGCATCAGCATACGGAGCATGAGCCAAACGATTCCCACCGCCGCCAAGACCAAAAAGAATCGACCCGCCGGGCTCAAAAGGCCCATCACCATCGCTCCCAAAATCCCACAGACGACCAAACGATACGCCCATTGTGAGGGATGGGGCAAATAGAGACAAAGCCCCAAAAGTCCCATGACCCACCCAAACAATCCCACACCCGGAATGACCTGATCCATCAGACTCATCGGGCGAGGGGATGAGTCAGGGGGAAGGGAAGGTGGCGTGGAAATACCCAACGGAGGAACCACGGCCGATTCGGGAGGTAAAATCGTTGAGGGAGTCTGTTCGTCAGATCGCAGTCGGATCGCGGTGAGCCAATGCGGGACATGCGTCACGCGAGCATGTCTCAGACGGTTCGCCTCATCGGGAAATAATTTGAGAAGATGTTCCCGCTCCGCGTCGGTCGTGTCCCATTTGAGGCGAGAGGGAAAAACGATGAGCGACTGGCCTTCGACAACGAGCAGACGATTGGCAATCGGATAAGGGTCATCACCTAGCCAAATTGTGACTAATGGGATACGAGGTTCCAATTGAGCCGACTGCCGTAAAGTTAAGGTGAGTCGGACAGAGGATGTCGCATGTCGTTCTGTGCGCACAGTCCAGGCTTGATCTCCCGGCTGCGCTCGGAGAATCGAAAGGATTGTCCCAGCATGACCACGGAGTTCGGCTTTTGCCTCGGGTACATGTCCCGTGATACCGACCACGACTGTTTGTGGGCGACCAGGACGCACAGGAATATCAATCGTACTTTGGTAAACGACAGAAGATGATGCGAGGTTCATCACATCGACAATGTGAGCGCCACCGACGGCCTGAGGCGGATAAGCTAAAAACGGGACAGAGGGGCCAGGCTTGGTGACAAGAAAGTATTCGCCTGTCCCATCCATTGGTGCGGGTTGGGGCACCAGTTGATCGGTATCGCCCGCTTCCACTGTCCATCCATTCGATGTCGTAATTTTTAGGGATACTGTGGCATCCCGTCCCAGCATCCCAACTCGGGGCAAAGGTAATGTGAGGGGGACGGGTACGGGATGACCCATTTGGAATCGCGGCTTTTGCAATTGGCCGGACCAATGTACGGTCGCATTGGCTGTGGGTTTCTGAAACCAAACTTGAACACGGTTACCTGTTCGGCCCCATCCCATCATATCCGCGGCACGAACTTCCGTGATGGTCACTGCCGCTGGAAGTTCAAACTCGACCCAGCCGCGTGTCCCAGCCGTGAATGAGGTCTTGACCAATCCTTTGGCCCGAATGACAGAGCCAATGTCCCAATGGATTTCCGTAGACCCCGAGATTGGCGCGGCCTGAGGACGCATCACAGGTAAAATGCGAGGCTGTGGGCTATCGAGACTGCGAAACACACGCAGAACCGGTTGGCGGTCTAGTCCGAGTTCTGGGGAAATGGCCACAAAATCTTTTGTGAGAGCATCAGCCGGATAATCAATCATGCCAACACGATTAATGTCTTCAATCTGAATATCACGAGTGCGGATGGCAAAGTAACTTTCAGTATCAGATGTATCAAAAATCTGAGGAAAATATAAAGTGGGACGTGCAGATAACGGGGAACGAGGATACAAATTTAACTGAATGATAATCCGCCCTGTGATGGGAGTCCGCAAGGTTAAATGCAGTGTTCGCATTCCCGGATTGCCTGGCAAAAGTCGACAATCCCGCAGGCCCAATTGTGAATCCAGCATCTTCAAATCCGCAGGGCGAACCAAAATGTTCCCTGGTTCCAGACCCTCTGGAATGGTAATCCGAAATTCAGATTTTGAACCGCCATCAATGCGGATATTGAAGACTGTCAGCAATTGTGAATAGGATTCATGCAAATCCCAAAGTGATGCTGCTCGCACTGTCATGGCAGTCTGGGAATCCGATGCGTGCCCACGCCACCTCATGATAAATTCATTCCCGCTTCCCAAGTCGGCGAGGATACGCCCCTGCTGAACCACCTGCGATCCGCGGGCCGAAACGACATGCGGTTGTTGGGCATTCTGGGGAAGTTGCAGCGCGACTCGGGATGCGGGTATATTGGGTGTCCCAAACCGCAGCTCATGCACACCATTTGAGGATGTAACAGATACTTCAAATCGAACACGCAATGTATGCATCCCAAAACCATCAATCGTGACTGCGTAACAGCCAATTTCGAGCATGTCGAGTAATGCGGGTTTGGTATTGAGAGTAACCTCACGAATACGGGTATGGTCTAAAGGAATTGTTAAAATCTTCTGGGTGGCCGTGGGGTTAAATACATGAAATACAGCCTCTAATGTAGCATGGGATGGACGGACATCACCATTGTATTCGGCAGTCGTGATAACCGGGATGTCCAAAATGGGACGACGTAGACGAGTGAGTCTGTCCCAAACCGCTTGGGGAACCATTGCCTCCCAGTGGGGTAATCCTTTTGAGTCCCGTGACAAGGAAAAAGTCACCACTGCTGGCGTGGGCGTTTGTGCGGGGCTGGTCATCTGGCAGGACATGGCAACGGTTCCCGCCAGGAACAACATCACCGGAAGAGAGGATCGAGTTGCAGATTGACGCGAGATATGATGATGTCCCGCATAACTCACAGTGGAACCAAATGACGGCGATGGACGATGCTGATTTGCCCAATATCCGCACAAGAGCAGTAATCCCACGATAATTGGTGGAGAGGTTAATGGATAGGCGGTGTCAGGTGCAAACCAAGCAATCGAGCCAATACCCGCTAGGATTAAGGCAAGGATAATGCGGCCAGATCGGCGGCGAATGCTCATGATTCCCAATCCAACACTGAGCAGTATCGATGCCAACATGAATCCAAAAACATTTAATGCATCGGTGGTAATGATGAGCATATAATTAAAATCATGAATCATATTCCAGCGTGAAGGGATTAGTTGATCGTAACCCACAAAATTAGAATCATAAGACCAAGTTGGTCGCGGCAGACTGATTCCACCGGAAAGCAACGGTGCCGAGCACCGCACCCAACTCCAAAACCCTCGAAAACGAGAATCGATCTGATAATGAATCTCAAAGGGAATTCCTTTGCCAGAGTCAACTGGAAGCCGAAATTCCAGGCGACCAGGATGGGAGGACGATGGCATGAAACCAGTAACGATCTTGCCATCCACGGAAAGTGATAGCAATTGCGCCTCGTCAGGAAGATCAACAACAAATGTGGGGTTGGCGCATTTCACGATTCTGCCTTTTAGAGTGCAATTCATAGCGCCGCCAGCATGCAGATGTGCTGAGAATATAAGATTATCATACTCCCAACTGGACAAAGGTGCAGTATGAGGTGTGAGAGATCGACGATGGACGGTTAACAATGGATAAGGGATTCTGGATAAATGAACATGATCGAATTGATGGCGATGATTCGGATGCATATTATGAATATAGGTGACAGGATCGACCCCGCAAACGATAGGAATTGGGGTCTGGATCATGGCAACCGTTGGTGAAGACTGAGGGGTAGACAATTTTGCTTGGATATCAATTGAGCGAGAGATAGGACTCGGTCGGTGGATTTGCCAGACTTCAAAAGCCGATAATTGCGATGTTACTGCTTGGGTTAATAGATTCCAGATTGTTAGATTGGAAACGTGATTTAGTAGAACCAAATCCTGGCTCGATAAGATTTTTCTAACATCGCAGCCGAATGGCTCTTGTACCTGAATCGACCAGGATGATTGCGGTGGCAACGGTGCGATTAGCAGAATATCATCGGGCAACCCACGCGATGATTGCAAATTAATGCGATGAATCGTCGTGCGATCAAGACTTGCATTGACTATTGGGAATTCAGACTCAATATGCACGGTGATATCTGTCCTTGGTAAGTGACAGTGTAACACTCCTTCAGGGATACTGCCAGTATAGGAATAATTGATGATGTTGCGATTGTTATGTTTGCTTCGTTGTTCTACAGAATCTGACCTCAGTGCGGCGGAAGTGGATAGAGATGGCCCAACATCAATCGTGTAATTGCCGGTTCGATTCGTCACTCCTTGCAGAATCACATTCGGAAAAGAAATGCGACGCATCAGTGATGATGTGCTGTCACCTGATGCCTGAGGGATAATAGGTTGGCCTTTAAGTTCGATATGTAAAGTAATTGCTTCGCCGGTGGCAATCGCATGTGAAGGAGAAATATTTACAACGTGCGTGGTCGGATTGAGTACCCATTCGATGCCAGGATCCTCGGGTTCCATCTCCACCGATTGCACGCGGAATCCTGATGGAATCTGAAGATTCCACTCTGCGCATGGGCCTTGTTCAATTCGCATCTGCAGTTTAGCATAAAGTGATGTTCGATTCGCATCGACACGCCAGTATAATTCTTCTTGCGTTGTATAAGATGCATCTCCCGCGTGAAGGGATATAACGGGCAGCAACCGACTGGATTGGCCATTTGTTCGTTGTAACATGGTTCCAATTAGTGATAATCGACATCCAGATTGTCGTGCAGGAGTTGCTTCTGTGATTCGGTAATCACGTGGATCACATGTTTTGAGTTGAACTGATTTATCGAATTCAAGTGTTATCGCATCCATTGCCAGGATGCCATTCTGCAAATGCATCCCTGGCAATGTCCAAGATTGGCCGATTGCTGGTGGGGAAGCACTTGCTGCAAGAATGGTTAATTTTGCTGTTGATACTGGTTCTGAAAATTGCAAGTGAACAGTAGATGCTTCTTTCTGAGATTTCCCCTGAATAATATTCCAGGTACATGGTGATTGTGTAGGCTCGCATGCAATGTCAATGACATGCAAACCAGGGTCGACATCGAATGCAATCATCCGAATTGGTTCACGGATAGCACTTAGAGTGTATTGGTAGGCAATTTTTAGTTCGGTAGCATTGCACTGATAGTTGATAAGCCGCTCACAATGAATTGGAATTGCCACAGTGGAGGCGTTTCCGGCTTTACGAATACCTAAATTCAACAAAGTTGTATTTCCGATCGCAATATGCCATCGCTTCCTATTCGGTGAATCGCTTGTGTACGGCCCTGTTGCGAATGCATGTTGGCCGACTATTGGCTCAAGATCAGATGCGAGTTCCAGGTCCAAGGTCGAGAGCGCGGCTGCTGGGAGTATTAGCTTATATCGATCGATCTGAGGCTCTACAATGCCGTCTGCAGACCATTCAAATTGAAGTGATGATTCTTGTGGATCGCCTGCTAGTAAAGTCGATTTGATATTATCATCATCCTGTTTGTGAAAAATTATGGCGGGTTGAGATGCCCAGCGAGCATTCCATACTGCAATGCCAAGCGGTGCAATATCAACCAACCCGCCGACATTTTTTGGATAGACCAAGGACCATTCACCTGAACCGGACAATCTGCCTGATGATACGCTTGCGATGTAGTGTGCTTTCACGAGTTTGGGTGGCTGGCGCTGAGCCATTTGCTGTGCAACTGCGTGTTGTACTGCGGATTCAAACTCATCGCGACGCATTCGCTTCATTGGACCAGGGATTTTGAATAATGCATCCCCAGATGACGCTGCGGGATTCTGTAGGACTCGTAGTATGGGAAATGGGTCCGAGTACCGAGCAGTAGGCTGCCCGTGCCGAGGTGGGTTATTGACGTGCTTGAAAATATAAGATGTTGTCCCGGCGAGAGCGGCAAGAGAATAATCATATGTGGGGATTGATATGTGGTCATGCCCAGAGCTTGGTCGAATTGCCAATACAATTGGAGTACACACCACAAGCAGTATTATAGCCACTCGGCGATGCATGATTACTCAACCTTTGCTTGGTATCGGTGGTGCGCCGGAAGCGGAATCATTAGCTGGAATTATTGCATCTGTACCAGCATTCCTGCTGGGATGCACCTGATGTAGGATGCCGTCAGAACTTGCGTGCGATCCCAATGTTCCATTATCAATTCTTGTGCGAGTAAAACCTGGAAGATATTCGACACGTCGCTGATAATACCAACGAATCAAAGATTGGCCAAATATAATTAAGACGAGAACCCAGATTCCGGGTTGAATCCCGGCAACCAATCGCATAAACGGTTGCGGCCAGTACAACATAATTCCACAAGATATTATACCGAGCGCTGCAATCATTGGCCCCACCATGGTGGGTGACAATCTCAGGAACAGTATACCAACTACTAAGGCCAAGAGTGTGCAGGTGGCTACCCAGATCGCCCATGGGATTTGATAGAGCGCGAATGTGGCGAGTTGGGCTTGCTGGGCCGAGATGGCGGAGGTGTCATCCTGCCTTGTCGGCGTTGCGGGATTTAATGTATCTTTCCCGGTTTGAAACCATTCCTCGATTTCCGTTGTACTGTCCGTAGCAGCCGGGGTGAATATCATGCCGCGCCAAGTCCAGCGCCGACTTGTTTGAAGATTGGTCCCGAAGTACAACGGCATCATGTCATGTGCGAACTGTATGTGCCAGCGTATCGGTGTACGATATGTGGCATTTGCTAGAAACGGTGGCATCAGTCGTACGGCACCATTCTTTGCCCATATTGTTGGCATGTAATATTCTATTTCTAATGTCTGAGATTCTGCCCCCATTGGTGGTAATGGTACATCCAGAATTCGGCTTGTTCCATCGGCGAGAGCATCACCTGCCACTGTCGTTGCATTGCTGATTTGGACACCGGCAAAGTTGATTGCCGGTGTGACCTGCTCTGGGATTTGGACTTGGATCCCATGACTTGGCCAGCGGGCCAAGCGGAATCGCGCTCGTATCCGTAGGACATCATCCCCGACACCAACGCGGGCTTGGATGAAGGCACGCTCGACCCAAACGGTCGGAAGTTGGCTCATGCGATTGGTATCGAGCCTGAATACCAGGGGTAAATCTGTGCCGGTTCCGGCAAGTGTCAACCAGGGCAACTCGTTTCGCTCTGGGTCGGGTGTGGGTGGCAGTTCGCCCCATGGTCCTTCAAAGCCTGAAATTCTGGGCGAGCCGGGTTGTCCCCATACCCGTACTCGTGTCTCCACTCGGGTTGCACCTTCTGGCCAGAGGAGTTGAAGGCTGCTGCGTATATCGCCTTCATGGGGAGGGGACTCCGCCAGCGTTGTCCAATAGGAACATTTGAGTGTAAATTCGGTCGCACCGACTGGCGGACGAAAAATCAGATCGCCGTCAATGGGGTCGCGTGTCAAGGGTGGATTGAACTTCAAGAAGGGCGGCAAAGTTTTTAGGCTCCGAAATCGGATCGGCTCTCCGGGTGTCCCAATGGGTCCGAATTGAAATGTCTGTTCGACGCGGATTTGTCGCTCCCAGAGCGTGATTTCCGCGTCCACTTTTACGGGCAGTTCCGGTCGATACGGACTCCAGGCTAAATCCACCCGGCGGACCCCTTTTTCCATGATTGCGTTCAGTTGGGGGATGGCAGCCTGAGCGGTTGTCCCGCTGGGCGGGAGCAATTCCAGTACACCATCCACACGATCCCGTGAACGTCCCATCGCCGAACCCCGCAAGGTCAACCCCTCGGGGACTGTCACGGTCAGTTTCGCATTCTGTTCGACGGCTTGTGGAAAATTCATCAAGGTCAGAGATGCTTGATTCGATTTGGGATCCACGGAATGATTTGCCGAGAGGGTCAACGTGAATGGAGTCCGCTGAGCCGCGAACAGGCGGATTGTGTACCGCTTTTGGCCGTTGATGTCCGACACAATGACCCCATCCACCACATCCAGTGGGCCGGCTTCCAGTTTGTCCCAACTGGGCGGTAACTCCACGATGAGTTGTCCCACTTCTGAGCGAATGGGTGTCACCTGGAGTTTGGCATCGAGTCGCCAATAGGGGGAAGTCGGTTTGGGGTCGAGTGCGGCCAGATGCAACTGAATTTGAGGCTCGATGCGCACGAACCCCACGGCTTGGGTCGCGTCAATTTCGAGCAGCGGTGGTGGTGTGGATTTACTAGGCTTGATGGATGGGGCTGTGAACCGAAACAGTGCAATCGTTTCTGCGTTTGCATCCGCTGGTAAATCCTGCCGACGGACATGGGGGCCGTGCTTGAAGGCGGTACGCACGCTGGTAGGGGCCAGGACGCGGATTGTCCCCGTTTGCCGTGCGGAATGCACACTCAGCGGCCCGATCGGGTATGGCCCTCGGAATTTTGATTCGGTGGCTTTGGGACGGGATTGTCTCACGGTCACATTTACGGTCCATTCGATTTGGGATGTCCCTTCCGGTGGCTTGAGTGTCCAGGCGGATTTGGCCGGTTCCGTGGGTGGAGTGAGTGTGGGCACTGGGGCGGAAAATCCCAATTCTGCCACGATGTCGCTACCTGTAGGCAGTTCTGATCGCTCCACGCTGACTTCAGCCCCAGGAGGCAGTGCTAATTTCCATTCGCGGGTCACGCCACGAAGTCGCAGTTTTGCGGTCGTTTCGATTTGGATTTCGTCGATGCGGACGGTGACATCTGTTTCCGCGGTGAGGATCGTATCGGTGGTTGGGGCTGGGGTCGATTGGGCTTCCCACAGGACATCCAGAAGGTCCGTTGGTCCGAGTGCGACACCAGAGGACGTGGCTAGGCGATCAACGGAATAGAGGGACCGTTTGATGTCTGTCGGGCGATCCGGTGTTCGACTTCCCACTGTTACGTCTCGAATCGTGGGATTCGGTGGGGACATTTGGAAGGTCGTGATGGGGGCTCGCGGCAAGCCCAACTCGAAGCCGACTTCCCCAGTAGACCCACGGGTGCCGATCGGGGCATCGACATCCAGAGTGAGGGTATATTCCCCGGCTTTGGCGACCAGTACCGAGAGCCCATCCTTATCGGCACGGAGCATCGGCAATTCACCATCACGCAATCGTGCCGCTCGGGGAAAACCACGGGCACAACCCAATAACACTGCTGTGCGGGGTTGATGGGTTTGAAACGTGTAAGTCAGCGTCAGCGCCGCGACCGATTGTTTACCCACGGTGGTCACTTTGCTTTGAATGTGACAATGACTGGGCGCAACGGGTTTGATGTTCTCATTCTGTTTGCGGGCGGATTCTAATTGCTCGGTGATCGCCTGGTATTCTTTCCCCGAAAGGAGGACTCCCTCTACGGGGGGATTCACCTCGTCTAGGGACCGCGTGAGCAAAACAATGGTGCCATCCGGGAGCTTCAGTGCCGCCGCTCGGGGTGGGCCATCGGAGGGTTTTGGGGGTTGCGCATGAGAATACGAACCCTGGATCAGGACGAGATGGCACGCAATCACGAATGCCGGCATGGAAAAGCGAAGAGACGCGGCCAGCATGAACGCGGACTCCGAAAGTGTAGGATGAACTCTCGTCCCAAAGCGAACGGGCCTTTCTCCAGTATACCCACTAGGCGGAACAGGCCGAATCGGCATCCCGGGAAAGTTTTGCGCAAATCCGCCCTTTTACCCGTTTGCGTCGAATCTTCCTGATTTGACAGTGCCCCTGGCTTGAGCCACACATTCGCATCGCCAAGATGCGAAGAATTGGTATGATGCGTGCCTTCTGACCCTGCAAGGATTGCGGATCATGACGGAATCTGAATCTTCAACCGATGTCCGAATTCTCACGGCACCCACTGTGTATGTGCTGGGCCGTCAGACGATTGACGATGCCGCGCTCACGCAATTCTTGAACGATCATGGTGTGTCCTGGCAGTCTGATAGCGCAATCGCCGCCGAGGTTTTGACGGAATCCGCTGGGCGGGTTTGCTACATGAGCTTTGCCCGCCCTCGGCCCGGAGGAAACGCGGCGTATCTCGGGCACATCATGGAAGTCGGGCACGGCTCGGTGTTGGAACATGCCGTCTGGAATCTACTGATTACCGGAGTCTCGCGTTCTCTCACCCATGAACTCGTGCGGCACCGAGCGGGGATGGGGTATTCCCAGCTGAGCCAGCGCTATGTCGATGAATCCGTGGCGGAGTATGTGGAACCGGCGATCATCGCGGCCGACCCCGAATTGCATGCAATCTGGCGAGACGCGGTCGCCCATGCCCACCGCTCGTATGTGACGCTGGCGGACAAACTCCATGCCAAACTGGCCGATCCGGGGGCCGCTGCTGCCGCGATGCTTCCTCCCGATGCGGATCGGACCACCCGCCGCAAAACCGCTCGCCAGGCGGCTCGGAGTGTGCTACCAAACGCCACGGAAACAAAAATTTTCGTGACGGCCAACGCCCGTGCGTTGCGGCATTTCCTGGAACAACGCGGCAGCGCGTTCGCGGAACCGGAAATTCGCACCCTGGCAAATGTAATCCTGAACATCCTGCAACAGGAAAGCCCCAATCTTTTTGGAGACTACCAAAGGGTTCCTCTGCCGGATGGGACGTATGAGATTCAGACCGCCTTCAAAAAGGTGTGACTCTCATCGTATTGCAATTTCGCCCAGGATTCCTAAATTATCGTGAAACGCGGCGCACCCCCGCCGTTCCAACTCTGTCTGGTTCATTGTGAGAGGATGCGCATGACCGCCCGATCGATTCGCAATTATACTGTTCTGCCTTCGCTTCCCGAGAAGTTGCAGCCCTTGCACAAGTTGGCGTACAACTTGTGGTGGTGCTGGAATGCGGATGCGGTGGCGCTCTTTCGCCGGATCAATCCCGATCTCTTTGAAGCACTCGATCATAGCCCGATTCGCCTGCTGAGTTCCGTCGAGCAGTCCCGCTTTGATGAACTCGCCACCGATGATGGCTTCCTTGTGCATATGGACCGCGTGGTGGCGGCTCTGGACCATTACATGAACGGGTCCACTTGGTTCTGCGAAACCTTCTCTGACGATGCCGAAGCGACGCAAGTCGCCTATTTCTCCATGGAGTTCGGTATCCATGAGAGTGTCCCGGTGTATTCTGGCGGCCTCGGCGTGCTGGCAGGCGATCACCTCAAATCCGCCTCAGACCTCGGCTTACCGCTCTGTGGCGTGAGTATGATGTACCGTGAGGGGTATTTCCGGCAATATCTGAATATTGATGGCTGGCAACAAGAACGCTACCCGGAAAATGATTTCTTCAATCTCCCACTCATTCCAGAATTAGACAGCAATGGAACTCCGATTCTGGCATCCGTGACGCTACCGGGGCGGGAAGTCCACTTCCGCATCTGGCGGCTCCAAGTCGGCCGGGTTCCTTTGTACTTGCTTGATGCCAACATCCCGGAAAACCAACCGGCCGACCGCGGGATTACGTCGCAACTGTACGGTGGCGACATTCACATGCGGATCATGCAGGAAATCATCCTGGGCATCGGCGGCATCCGCGCATTGTCGGCCTTGGGCAAAAACCCCACGGTCGTTCACATGAACGAGGGACACGCCGCCTTCGCCGCCCTCGAACGCATCCGCGTGATGATCCACGATCAGAATCTCGATTTCGCCACCGCATCCGAAGTCATCAAGGCGGGAACCTGCTTCACCACGCACACCCCGGTTCCTGCTGGAAATGATGCGTTCACATCGCAGATGATCGACCAGTATCTCGGGGAGTTCATCAGCCAACTCGGGATCGACCGTCAGCGATTCCTCGCTCTGGGGCGCATGCACCCTGCCAATGAGGGGGAGCCATTCAGCATGACCGTGCTGGCCATCAAGCTCTCGAACACGAGCAATGGGGTCAGCGCTCTACACGGGGCCGTTTCTCGGAAAATGTGGCAGGAAATCTGGCCGACGCTGCCCGTGGACGAGGTGCCCATCGGTTCCATCACCAACGGTGTCCACACCCAGAGTTGGCTCTCGCCTGAAATTGGCCAACTGTTCGATCGGTATTTGGGTATTCAGTGGGAAGAGAAGCCGACCGAATTTGCGGTCTGGAAACGAGTCGATCATATCCCCGATGCAGAACTCTGGCGGACCCACGAACGTGCCCGCGAACGCCTCATCGCCATGTGCCGGGCGAAGCTGAAGGCCCAACTCCAACGCCGGGGCGCGCCACCTTCGGAAATCCAGGCGGCGGAGGAAATCCTGGACCCGGATGCCCTCACCATCGGTTTCGCTCGCCGCTTCGCCACCTACAAACGCGGCGACTTGATTTTCCGTGACCCAGAGCGGGTGGCCAAACTCCTGAATGATCCGAAGCGGCCAGTCCAATTCATCTTCTCCGGGAAAGCGCACCCGAAGGACAACGGCGGCAAGGAACTGATTTCCCGCGTCGTCCAGATGGCCCGCCGACCCGAGTTCCGCCGCCGAGTCGTGTTCATCGAAGATTATGAGATGAACATCGCCCGCCACATGGTTCAGGGTGTCGATGTCTGGTTGAATAACCCTCGCCGCCCGCTCGAAGCCTCGGGCACCAGCGGTATGAAAGCTGCTGCCAACGGTGCTATCAACATGTCCATTCTGGATGGCTGGTGGGTCGAAGGATACGACGGCGACAACGGCTGGGCCATCGGCGGTGGGGAAGAGTACACCGACCTCAGCTACCAGGACGAAGTCGAAAGCCGGGCACTCTACGAGTTGATGGAAAACGATCTGACTCCCACATTCTACACCCGCGGGTCCGACGGCTTACCGCGTGCCTGGATTCGGCGCATGAAACGCTGTATCTCCACGTTGGTTCCCGTATTCAACACGAACCGGATGGTCGAAGAATATCTGGACAAATGCTACATCCCCAGCCACCGCCGTTATAAGGCACTCGCCGCGAACGGCTTGAAACAAGCGGCAGAACTGGCTGGCTGGCGGCTCAAGCTGGCTCAGGCATGGCCGCAAGTCAAAGTGGACAGCGTGGAGGCTCCCCAAGGGCAACTGCTCCGCGTGGGCGGGGAATTCCCCATCAAGGTGCATGTCAACCTGGGTGGACTGTCCCCGGACGAAGTCGATGTCCAACTCTGTCACGGTTTGTTGGATTCGCACGGCCAGATTGCCAGCCCGAAGGCACTATCGCTCACACCAGGAATGCCCAATGGGACAGCAACCGTGTTCGTCGGGACGGTGCCCTGCAACCTCAGTGGCCAGTTCGGCTTCAATGTCCGCGTCCTACCGAAGCACGCGCATCTCCCGAACCCATTTGAGCCGGGCCTCGTAACCTGGGGTTAATGGTATTTCGGTTCATGCAATGATCACACCCCTTGGCCGTACTTCTCAACCAGAAGTGCGACCAAGGGGTGCTGTGTTTCGGCCAATCGACAGTGCATGTCCCATCTGCAAATCGGTCACGCTCATCCGGCACGGTTGCCCGTCTGCACGACCCATTCCGATTCCGATGTCTCGGCTCGTACGAGTGGGACTTCCATCAAGGTGTCCGTGCTGACGAGAATCGGTTCCTCCGCTGGATGCCCCCGCCGCACCCAGGTCAGGAATCGGCGAACAAGTCCACTCAGATCGTCCCAAACGGAATAAGCAACGGGGGTCACTAGAAGGGACAACAGCAGAGAGAGCAGTTGCCCGCCCAGGATGACCTTGGCCATGCTGGCCCGCGCCCCGGCCCCTGGCCCCTGGCCCGTCGCAATCGGGATCATCGCGGCCACAAGCATGATTGTGGTCATCAGAATGGGACGCAGACGGGCCTCGTTCGCCTTCAAAATCGCCTCCCGCACCGACAACCCACGCTCCCGGAGTACGTTGGTGTAGTCGACCTGCAAAATACCGTTCTTCTTTACAATGCCGAACAGCATGAACAATCCGATCATGGCATACACGTCGAGCGGGGTCCGTAACAACAACAAAGACAACAGCGCGAACGGCAACGTCAAGGGGATGGCCAGCAGAATCGTAACAGGGTGAACCAGTGACTCAAACTGCGCGGCCAGGATCATGTACATGAACACGAATGCCAGCAAAAACGCCACGGCAAAGTTGCTGTTGGAGTCCCGCATTAACTTGGCTTCGCCCAGGAATTCATAGCGATACTCCGGCGGCATCTGGAGTTTTTGCACAAATGCATCGACGATAGGCAATGCATTTCCTAATGCGATTCCTGGGGCGAGATTACAAGTGACGGACACTGTCCGTTGGCGGTTATAGCGTTCAATCGTCGTCGGCCCGCGAGCAGGTTCCAACGTGGCGAGGGACCGCAGTTCGACGAGTCGACCCGAGGTCGTGGGCACTGTCAATGACCCAATGGCCTGAGGGCGATCCCGGCTCGGCAAATCGGCCCGCAACCAGACATCGTACTGGTCCGCCCCTTCTTTGAATTTGGTGACAGGCTCACCGCCGACCAGGACATTGAGTGTGGACGCAATCGCCCGCACATCCGCCCCCAGGTCCGCCGCACGGTCCCGGTCGATGTGGACTTGCAACTCCGGGTTCCGTGCCGCGGCATTGGTGTCGATGTCCGTAAACATGGGGTCACGCCGCATCCATTCGACCGTCTTGCTGGCAAATGCGTTGAGTTGGTCCATATCCGGGCCGCGTAGACTCAATTCCAATTGGACATTTTTGAACGCGCTGGAAGAGAACGCGGGCACTTCCTGCACGGTTGCTCGGTAATCGGGGTAGTCCGCCAGCAGCACCCGCGCATCGGCCATCGCGTCCCGCTGGTGAAAGTCCCGCAAAGTGAGGTCCACCATCCGGCAATAGATCATGACCTTGGTGACATCCCCCTGTCCTTTCGCGGACTTGCCGGATGTCTCACCGATCGTCGTGAAGACATGGGTGACGCCCCGAACTTGGGACAGCTTCTCTTCGAGTTCCTGGCAAGCCGTGCTGGCTCGTTCCAGCGTGTAGCCGGGGGGCAGTGTCATCGACACTTCAAATTCACTTTGGTCATCTTTGGGGACGAAGTCTGTCCCCACGAGGACAAAGAGGACTGGGGTACTCAGAAAGCAGAACAGCGCCCCCGCGAGGACCAATCCACGCCGCCAACCCCAACGGCCACCGAGGCACCAGGACAATAGGCCAACGTAACGCCGCGTGACCCAACCCCAAAAACCCCGCTGGGTGTCATGGGCCGAGTGCTTGAGAGGACGCAAAAAATGGGCGCACAGCATCGGAGTCAGGGTAAAACTCACCATCATACTGAGGATGATCGAGAAGCCAACAACCCAGCCGAAACTATTGAAGAAGCGGCCAACCTGACCGGACATGAACGCGATCGGCGCGAAAATCACAGCCAGGGACATCGTCGTAGCGAGTACCGCCAAGGCGATTTCGTGGGTTGCCACGGACGCGGCTTCCCACGGTGTCCGTCCATATTCTTCCATGTGCCGGAATACGTTCTCCAAGACTACGACCGCATCATCAATCACAATTCCGACTGCCAATACTAACCCTAATAGGGTCATATTGTTCAGCGTGAAGCCCATAAGGTCCATGAGCGCGAAAGTGCCGATAATACTCGTCGGGACGGCCAACGCCGCAATCACGGTGGTACGCCAGTCTCGGATGAACATGAGTAGGACACAGCTGACCAGCACCGCGGCGAGTAGCAGGTGGAATTTGACCTCTTCGATGGACCCGGTAATGAACTTGGATTGGTCCCGGATGACCTCAATCCGAATGTCCACGGGAAGCGAAGGTTTGATCTGTTCCAGGCGTGCTTTCACGGCCTCGGCGACAGCGACGGTGTTGCCGCCGGACTTCTTTTGAATGATGAGACTCACCGCCGCGTTCCCGTCCAATCGGCTCAGCCCTCGCGGTTCCTCGATGCTGTCCGAGACGGTCCCAATGTCCTCAATGCGGATTGGATAACTGTTCCGATCCGCGACGATGAGGTCTTCAAAATCCTTGACATGGCGGATGCGGCCGACCGTGCGGAGTCCTTCTTCTCGGGCACCAGAATCGACCTTGCCGCCGGGCAGTTCCAGGTTTTGCCGAGCGAGGGCCAAGCGGACATCATCCACGGACAGTTCGCGGGCTCGCAACTTTTCTGGGTCGAGGGTGACATTGATGGCGCGGGTCTGCCCTCCCACCAGGACCACGGCCCCGACACCGTGGACCGCCTCCAGGTCTTCCTTGATGAGTTTCTTCGCAATCTCCGTGATCTCGCGGACAGGGCGTGGCCCGGACACAGCGAGCGTCACGACCGGGGTCGCATCCAGGTTGAACTTCTCGACCACGGGTGGATCGGTCCCCACGGGAAGTTGGGGCAGCAGCGTCGAAACCTTGTCCCGGACTTCCTGGGCGGCAATGTCCCCATCTTTTTCCAGCACGAATCCCACGACCAGCTGGGACAACCCTTCCTTCGTGGTCGATCGCAACTCATCAATCCCGGACACCGAGTTGACGACCTCTTCGACAGGTTTCGTGACCGATGATTCCATCTCCTCAACACTGGCCCCACGCAATGTGGTCGTGACCACGACGACCGGCACATCGACGTTGGGGAACAGTTCTACGCCGAGCCGAGCATATGAGGCCAACCCCAGTACGATCGGCCCGAGGACGAGCATCAGGGTGAAGATCGGTCGCCGTATGCAAATGTCCCAAATTGACATGACATCCCCGATTGAGTGTTTTGTTGTGCGTGATGGGCACGGCTTCAATCCCGAATTTGCACCGGAGAGCCTGCGACCAGTTGTGTATGTCCACTGGTGATGATCCGGGCATCGGGCGGCAGCGGGGTCACAATTTCGATCCAATCCCGATCCTGGGTGCCGGTCGCCACTTCGATGGGTTTTGCTTTGCCGTCTGCGATCACAAACAGCTTGGTCACGCCAGCAAAGGTGATAAGGGCGGAAGGTGGGACCACCGGAACGGCAGCATCCATCCGTGTCCGAATTGCGGCATGCGCGAAGCCACCGACCCGCAAGCGGCCATCCAGATTGGGGACAGCGATTTCCACTTGGAATGTCCGATTCTGGACATCCACCGTTGGGCTAATTCGTGTCACCTGCCCTCGGAATGTCTCTTGAGGATGCGCTTCGACTCGGATGTCCACCGTTTGTCCCAATCGGACGGCGCTGACAAATCGCTCGGGGACATCCACTCGCAATTTCAGGGCATGGGTGATGACCAATCGAAAGGCATCCGTGACGGGCATACTGATGACACGCTGCCCTTCGCTGACGAGTCGCTTGGCGACGGCGTAGCGTACTGGCACGAATCCTGGCCCGACCACTGCGGCCCATGCCCCAAACCCTGGCGGCTCGGGGACACGCAACTGGCAGTCTCGCAACCGTTGGGTCGCCGTATCGAGGACGGCCTTCCGTAAGCGGGCCTGGGCCAGTACCGCGCGGGCCTGGGTCACGGCATCTCGGTAGGTCGCCTCAGCCAGTTTGTAATCTGTCTCCGCCAGGTCATACTCTTCCTTGGCCAATACTTGCCGGTCGAACAGTCCCCGGCGCATGGCAAACCGCTTGGTGGCGTTATCGAGTGACACGCGGGCTTTGACGACTGTGGACACCTGATCGACGTTGACTTGCGTGTCCGGCAAATCAGGAATTCCGAGGCGGGCCAACTCGGCATCCAGTGCCCGATGGGCCTCCCAGACGGCGAGTTCACAATCCGTGGGATCAATCGTCAGCAGGACCGCACCCGGTATGGCCATGTCCCCAACATCAACATGGACTGTGTTGATGACCCCATCCACTTTCGGGGACAGCGTGACCTCATCGTACCCGCGAAAGGTGCCGACGGCTGTGACGGTACGTTGGACCGACCGCGTTTGTAGCGGAACCGTGGTTACGGTAATCGTCGGTAATGGGATCTCTTTCGCGGACGTGTCCTCTGGTTTGGCGCTGTGTCCGCATCCCAGAGATGCCAGGATGAACCCGGCAAGACTGATGATCGCACATCGTCTCATTGTTTGGCTCCGCTTGAGTCGATTCGCCTTGATCGTTGCGGGGGACCAGTGGCGAGGACACCGTTTAAGACGATGTCCAAAATGTCCGCAACCTGGGTGTCCGGGTCGGCTGGCCGCCCCGTGAGAAGATTGGTCAGTATGGTGCCGTAGAGCAGATCGCCCACGACGGCGAAGAACCGTTCCTGGGGGATGTCCCGGATGTATCCGCCCTCATGGAGACGTTGAAAGAGTTCCCGATGTTGACACTCTTTTTCGTCCCCTTCTTTGACTGTGAAGTACAGCGGCCGGTGATGTTGAAGGAACGCGGCTCGTTCCTGGATGAACAATTCGGCCATTTCTGGGCGGCGGCGAAAGAAGCGCAAATAGGTCCGAATTGCCGTTTCGAGTTGTCCCAGTGGGTCGCAGGTCCGATCCGCTAAAGCCGCGTCCATGTCCGAGGAGAGTTCCGTCAGCCCATGTTCAACCGCGGCCAGGAACAGGGCATCTTTACTGGGAAAGTAGCGGTAGATGGTCCCTTTTCCGACCCCCACGCGATCCGCGATGATTTGGACATCCGTAGCCGCGAACCCGGATTGGGCGAAGACCCGTGCGGCAACGGTCAGAATCTCCGTGCGCCTGCGGGCTTCCAGTTCTGGGTCTTTGGGTCGACCAGGTTTACGAGAGGATTCCGTTGCCATGCCGAGCCCCAATTATTTATCGGACCCGTCCGTCAGATAATTGGAGTTCTACTCAGGTTTTGGGTTTGTGTCGAGATCAAATCGAACATCACCTGATGTGGGGGCGTAGTAAGACCCCGTCAGGTGATGGGTTGGCGACCGCTTGCGATGCTTGTCTTGGCCGGAAATTGCCGGTGTTATCCCAGTTCGCACTTCTTCACGTCGCCACCGACAATCGTGACGACGGCGCGGCCCTTGACACGTTTGCCGTGGTAGGGGCTGTTGCGGCTTTTGGTTTTGAATTTCGAGATGTCGATGGTCCACTCCGTGTCCGGGTCGATCACGGTGACATCGCCGACGACTCCCGGCTTGAGGGTGCCCCGCTCGATGTTGAGGACTGAGGCGGGGTTGATCGTCATTTTGGCGAGCATCTGCGGCCAAGTCAGGTGCCCAGGTTCAATGAGATGCGTCACGCAGATCGGCAAAAATGTCTCCAGGCCGATGATGCCATTGGGTGCCTGATCGAGTTCGCGGGCCTTCTTTTCCGGGGCATGGGGGGCATGGTCGGTGGCCAACACGCTGAGGGAGCCATCTTTTAACCCCGCCAGGATCGCGTCCACGTCCCGTTGGGTACGGAGCGGCGGGGCCATCTTGTAGTTGCTGTCGAAGCTGCGGAGGTTCTCATCGGTCAGCGTGAAGTGATGAGGGCACGCCTCCCCGGTGACGTTCACGCCACGGGCTCGTCCTTGGCGAATCAGGTCCACCCCGCCTGCCGAGGAGACATGAAGGATGTGGACTTTCCCGCCAGTCAACTCCGCCAAGGCAATGTCGCGGTAGATCATGATTTCTTCGGCCACGGCGGGCATCCCACGCAGGCCCAGTTGGGCACTGACGGCCCCTTCCGCCATCACCCAACCTTTCGTCAACTCTGGTACTTCGGCATGGACGAGAACCGCGCGGTTGAACATCTTCGTATATTCCAGTGCCCGCCGCATAATCTCGGCCGATTCCACCGGGCTGCCATCATCCGTAAAGGCCACCGCTCCCCCGGCCACCAGGCCGCCGATTTCCGCCAGTTCTTCCTGTCGGCGGCCCTTCGTCACGGCTCCGCACGGAAAGACCCAGCATTTCCCGGCGCGTTTGGCCTGGAGGATCACGAACTCGGCCGCGGCCTGGGTGTCGATGGCGGGTTCGGTGTTCGGCATACACGCCACCGAAGTGACCCCGCCATTCACCGCGGCTTCGGTGCCCGTGGCGATGGTTTCGTCTTCTTCCCGGCCCGGCTCCCGTAGGTGAACATGCATGTCGATCAGGCCGGGGCTGACGATCAGCCCGGTACAGTCGATGACGCGATCGGCGGCCAGATGGGGTTGCGGCCCCGTTCCGGCCACGCGTCCTTGCGTCAACCACAGATCCGTGACGGTATCCAGATTCTGAGCGGGGTCGATGACCCGGCCATTGCGTAACAAAATCGTGTTCATGTTGAATGTTGTAGGCACGGTGTCACCAGGAGCGACGCTGCATACCCGGATACTCTGTTCTTATAGAAAGACGATGGCCAGGAAGCCAAACTGGGAAAGTTCTTGGTGCGGTTTCGGCAAACCACGCGAGTACTGTCTAATTTTTGTGTCATCTCGCGCCGCGAGAGGTGGTGCAGGCTCATTCCACCTCGACTGTGGAGAATCCAGGAAAACGGAACTGCCAGGGTGGCAGGATTTCCTCTGGGGAACCGATTGCAATGCTTGATCCGATGTTTCGGAAAGAATTTCGCCGCGATCTCCACTTGCTCATCAGACGGACTCAAGCGACAATCAATAAAGTCACCCTTGACCCGATCGACGCTTTGGTGTTCCACCATCGCATCGGGATGCTGGGGGGAAGATCGCCTGCAATCACTCGGCACAGCCGGACGATTGCTCGATTGCCCCAGCAGCCGGTTCGTGGAGTATTGTCATTCGGGATAAAAAAGGTAAGATCGCGCCGCTCCGTGGTCCGCATTCTCACGATGGGTGTTTGTCGTTTGACTGCTTGAAGTGATGCCGGGTTGAGGTTGTTCCCCGCTTCCGGCTCCGGGATTTCGATGTGCGACATCCCAGGGAATGTTTGAATCAGGAAGCTGGAAACCGAAGAGGATTGCGCAATGGCGGTGGCCAAAAAAGATCTCGGGAAAGAAGTTCTCAAACTCGTGGAAATGATGCACGAGGAGAAGAAGATTTCTCGGGATGTCATTTTTCACGGCATCGAATCCGCCATACAGTTGGCCGCAGAACGCCATTTCGGCATCCAGCACCCCGTGGATGGGGAAGAATCGGCTGGTCCCGGTGTCTACGTTCACATCGACCGGGCTACCGGAGACATCGTCGCCCGCCACGGGGAAAGTGAAATCGACCCGGAGACACTGGGCCGAATCGCGGCACAGTCGGCCAAACAGGTCATGATTCAGAAAATTCGTGAGGCGGAATCCGATACCGTCTTCAACGAATACACTGCGAAAAAAGGGGAACTGGTCGTCGGGACCATCCAGCGGATTGATGCGGGCACGGCCATCGTGTCTCTCGGGAAGAGCGAAGCCTTGCTCCCCCGCAGTGAGCAGATTCCCGGCGAAACTCACCATGTCGGCGAGCGGGTCAAAGCCGTCATTTTTGAGGTTCGCAAGACTGGTCATCGTGTCAAAATCGTCCTCAGCCGCGCCCATCAGGATTTCGTGCGCACCCTGTTCGAGGAAGAAATTCCCGAAGTCGAAGATCGCACCATTGACCTGCGGGCCGTGGCACGCGAAGCCGGATACCGCTCCAAGGTTGCGGTTTCCAGTGTTGACCTAAAAGTCGATTGTGTCGGAGCTTGCGTCGGTGTGCGGGGAAGCCGAATCAAGAACATCATTGAGGAACTCAACGGCGAGCGGATCGACATCGTCCGCTGGAATGATTCCCTCCAAGTGTTGATTCCCAATGCTTTGCAGCCCGCCGAAATCGCGGATGTGTTCACCTACCCACGCCTGGGACGGGCCATCGTTCTCGTCAACGAAGATCAACTCTCCCTGGCAATCGGCCGCCGTGGGCAGAACGTCCGACTCGCCAGCAAACTCGTCGGCATGGATCTGGAAATCATGACCCACGAGGAACTCGCCGAAGCGTTGGAACGCGCGGAGCGTTGGTTCCGCCAATTGCCGCACATCACGGAAGAACATGTCCAAGCCATGATCGAAGAGGGTTTCCTTTCCTACAATGAATTGACCTTCATTGACGCGGCGGAACTCATGCAATTTGTCGAGATGCCGGTTGAGCAGGCCGAAGAATTGATCGCCTACGCGGAAGAGTATGCGGATCATATGGACCGCAGCGTGGAAGAAGAACGCGCCGCCCTCGCGGAACAAGCCGAGGCCGCCGCCCTCGCGGAACAAACCGCCAGCGCGAACATTCCCAACGAAGAACTGTCTGATGCAAGAGAGTCCTCTGGTGAGGAGGAGGAAGAGGCCACAAACTCCCCAGAAATCACAACTGTACCCGAAATTCCTCACCAACCGCCCGTCTCGACTTACCATGAGGGAATGCCAACCGATGCCGCCGGATTCGAGGAGGCGCTGATTCACGAAGAACTGCGAACCGGCGAAGATGGCGAACTGACAACCGACGTAACCAAAGAAAATCAGGAACCATCGGCATGATCGTCCGATGCGCTCTTTTCAAAACCGTACAGAATTATAGAATGTTCTACACTTTGCCCGCCCCCCAACTGCGAGTGAGGTGGACAGGTGTCGGGGAGACTCCCCGAAGGAGCCGAGCTTGCAGCAGACCAAAGAAAAGGACGCGAAGGTCCGGGTGTTCGCCCTGGCCAAAGAGTTGAACCTTGAAACCAAGGTGTTGCTCGAATTGTGTAAAGAACTCGGGTATGCTGGAATCAAAAATCAGCTGAACGTCCTCGAACCCGATCAGGTTGAAGCCCTGAAATCACGAGCCAAAAAAGGACCGGCCAAAGCGGCCCCCGCATCGACTTCTATCCCCTCTCCCGGCTCGGCGAAGCCGAGCGCCCCTCCCAAGTTGGACGCGAAGATTCCCACACTTACCGCTAAACCGAAGACGCTTCCCACGAAGCCTGTATCCCCTGCGCCCGTCGCCCCCCCCACGGTTGTCGAACCGCCCGTTGTGGAAGCGACGAAACCCGAAATCACACGGCCTCCGGTCGCGGAAAACCCCATTCCCGCTGCGCCCGCGGCCACGCCCGCACCCGTTGCGCCCGCGGCCACGCCGCCCGCTCCTGTCGTTGAGTCGGTTCCGCCCCCAGTGGCGGACGTTCCTCCCGTTGCCACCCCCACGGTCGTTACGCCTCCCGTTGCGACCCCTCCGCCAGCTGCCACGGTGGTGACGGCCACGCCTTCCGCAGCATCGGAAACCGTCGCATCGGAACCCAAACCAGCGACAAAACCGAAGCCCGTGCCTCCTGTTGCGGTGCCAACCGCTCCGGTGACGGCCAAGACTCCGGCTGTCGTCACGGAAACGGAACCCGCCGCTCCCCCGGTTGCGGTTGTCCCGCCGAGTCCGGTGATCACGCCCACTGCGGTGCCGGATGTTCCTCCCACGCCTGTGGCGGAGATCCCCGCACCACCGACCGCACCGCCACCCGCCGCAATGATGCCGCCGACCGTGTCGGGCGGTCGCGTTCCGCCATTATCTGGTGGTCGTCCCGCAAACTTGAATGCCCCCGCTCGCCCCGCGAACTTGAATGCCCCGCGTTCGACGCAATCGCCGCGGCCTGCACCCTCGGCCCCCGCGAACCCCATGGGTTCCAGTGCCACCCCTGCGGCCACACGGCCCACGGGAAATATTCCGCACCGCCCCGCGCCCCACGGCCCCAATCCGATTCGCTCTGGGCAACCCGGCGGCAATCGCCCCGCTGGCTCGGGAACCCCCGCGCCTACCGCTGCTGGCCACCGTGGTCCCGGTGGGATGCCGCCGCGTAACGCTCAACCCCGTAATCCGTCCGGGCCTCCCGCACATGGCCCGAATCCTGGTGGGACTGCATCCCGCCCGCAACCGCCGCGTCCACCCGGCAAAAATCAGATCCGCCTCACCCCCGAGCAGATCGACCGCCTACGGAAACTTGAACAGCAACGCGGTCAGCAACGGGTCAACATCCAAGACATTAACCGACTCGTCACAGGGCCGGCTGGTGATAAGGAACTCCCACCCACAGACGCTCCTGCCGGACGCGGTACGGGTCGTCCCGCGCCCGCTCGTCCCGCGCCCGGACGCACCGACGAGCCGAGCGAAGATGATCGTCGCAGTGGCGGTGGTGGCGGCGGAGCCAAGAAACCGGGAGAAGTCGCCGGACGCGATGCCCGCCATGCCAAACGTCAACAAAAAGGTCGCCAGCATTCCCCAGCCACCGATCGCGGTTCCGTGATCGTCGGCCCCGGTGGTCGTGTCGACATGATCGAACGGAACTTCGGTTCCCGGATCAAAAAACAACGCGGTAAGCAACATAACCAGCGGCAAACCAGCGTCATCACCGGCAAAGTCGACATCGCCGTGCCGATCACGGTGCGGACACTCTCCGAAGCCATCGGGATGAAAGTCGGCGAACTCATCCTGAAGCTCAAACAAGAAACCAACGCCCTCTACACCATCAACTCCAACGTCGAATTCGACGTGGCAGAATTGATCGCGACCGAGAAACAGATCGAACTCGTCGCCAAGAAACAGGACACCGCCGAAGATATCGTCCTGCGGGAAATCGAGGAACGGACCAAGGCCCGCGAAGAACACCTCGTTCCCCGTCCGCCGATCGTCACCATCATGGGACACGTCGACCACGGGAAAACGTCGCTGCTCGACAAAATTCGCCAGGAATTCGGCTTCCAATCCGATGTGGTGTCCTCCGAAACCGGCGGGATCACCCAGGTTCTCCGGGCGTGGCGGGTCGAAAAAGATGGTCACCCTATCACCTTCCTGGATACCCCCGGCCACGAAGCCTTCACCAAGATGCGGGCTCGTGGCGCGAATGTCACCGACATCGCCGTCATCGTCGTCTCCGCCGCCGATGGCATTATGCCGCAAACCCAGGAAGCCGTCGCCCACGCCAAGGCCGCCGATGTCGACATCATCGTCGCCATCAACAAGTGCGACCTGCCCGGTGCCCAACCCGAAAAGGTTAAGGGGCGACTCTACGAAATGGAACTCGTCCCCGAAGATATGGGCGGCGAAGTCCCGGTGATCTTCACCAGCGCCGTCACCGGCCAAGGGATCGGTGAACTGCTGGACAACATCGCCCTGCGTGCCGAGTTCGCTGAACTCAAGGCCGACCCGGATCAACCGGCGACTGGAACCTGTTTGGAAGCGTATCAGTCTGCCGATGAAGGGGTTATGGCCACTCTGCTCGTGGGCAACGGGACGATCCACAAGGGCGACGTCCTGCTCTGCGGCTCCAGCTTCGGCAAAGTCCGTGCTATGTACAACGACCTCGGCCAACCGATCGAATCGGCTGGCCCCAGTTCGCCGGTGCGTGTCACGGGGTTGAACGCCGTCCCCGATGCGGACGATCCGTTCTACATTCTCGACGACATCACCACGGCCCGCGAAATTGCCGAGAAACGCCGCGAAATTCGCCAGGAAGCGGATCGCGTTAAGTTCAGCCCCGTCAGCCTGGACAAACTCCGTGAAGCCAACGCCAAGAGCAAGATCAGCGAACTCAAAGTGATCCTCAAAGCCGAGGCTCGTGGTTCCGTCGAGGCCATCAAGAAGGAACTCGAAAAACTGGTTCACGAAGAAGTCCGCACCCGCGTCCTGCACGCCGGGATCGGGGCCATCACCGAATCGGACGTGACACTGGCGCTCACCAGCCCGTCCGACACGCTGATTGTCGGCTTCAACGTGACCTCCGACGATGCCGCGCTCAAACTCGCGGAACAGCGTGGGGTCAACGTCCGCGAATACCAGATCATCTACAACCTAGTCGACGACATCAAAGCCGCTCTGGAAGGTCGGCTCAAACCCGTCGAAGAGGTGGTACACCTGGGTCGCGCCGTGGTGCGGGAAACCTTCAAAATCAGCAAAGTGGGCACCATCGCCGGTTGCTACGTCACCAGCGGCGTGATCGAACGCAACGCCAAGGTGCGGGTCATCCGCGAAGGCACGGTGATCTACCCGCCTGCCGAGAAGGTCGCCAGCCTCGAAAACCTCAAACGCTTCAAAGACGATGCCAAGGAAGTCCGCGATGGCTTCGAGTGCGGGATGAAACTCGCCGGATTCGATGACATCAAGGTCGGCGACGTAATCGAAGCCTTCAAAATCGAGATTCGGCAACGGACTCTCTAACTTGTGTGTGGGTGTGACGCTCGGAGTGCGGGTTCAAAACCTGTTTGGAATTCCGTCCTCCGAACGTCATGCCCCCAATTTCTGACCATGATTATCGGTTCTCTCCAAGTTCGACTCCTGATCCGCGAGTCACGTTCTCTGAAAGACAAACGGCAAGTCGTGCGGTCGGTCGTCGATCGGTTGCGTAGCCAATTCCATGTCTCCGCCACGGAAGTCGACACCCGTGACGATCATCGTGTGTTCACCCTCGGTATCGCCGCGGTGGGCGATGAAGTCGCCCGGTGCGGGGGTTGCTCCAAACGATTCAGGAAGCGCTGCGCAAGCACCCCATCGCCGAGTATCTCGATGGGGAAATCGCTGTCGGGCACGAAGTGGTATAGAATCCCAAGGAATCGTGACGAACCAGCGGGGGTGCCATCCGTGAGGATGCATGGTCTGACTGTGATTACTAAATCCTTCTGGACTGCGAACACCCAGCGGGCGGGCGGTGTCCTACCCCATATTGCCATAACAAGGATTCCTCATGAAAGCGCACCGATTGGCCCGTGTTTCCGAAGTCGTCCGTGAAGTGGCGGCGAACACGATTTTGTTTGAACTGCGTGACCCGCGTATCAAAAATGTGACTGTGACCCGTGCGGAAGTCTCGGGCGACCTGCAACATGCCAAGGTGTATGTGTCCATTATGGGCACGGAAAAAGAACAGCAACTGGCGATGCACGGGCTCACCAGTTCAGCGGGATTCATTCAAACCAAAGTCGCCAAGCAACTGACTTCCCGTTACGTCCCGCACGTCAGCTTCATACTCGATCAGGGGGTGAAGAAGTCGATCGAAATCGCGCGGCTCATCCGAGAAGCCCAGGGGGAGAGCGAATCTGAGAATTCCGATGCCTCGGAAGATGTTGACGAGGTAGACGATACCGGGTCTTCTGACGATGATAACTCTGTCGAGAACGCGCACCCGAATGGGTAAACTCCGTCCTCGTCTTCCGATACACCGGGCCGGGCTCGCCGAAGGATCGGCGGTGTACTGAGTGCCCGGTTCTGATAGTAGGCTCCGAACCTGAGCAGGCACCCATGGCGGCCGCGACGAACAAACAACAACTCCTCACCCAAAGCCTGCCGCTGCTCCAGAAGAAATTTCCTGGGACAGCTGGCCCGGAAAAGCGGACGGTACTGGATGAAGTCGTTTTCGCGGTCCTTCGGGAAGCAGCCACCACGGCTCAGGCCGAAGCCGCATTCACCCATTTGATGCGTTCGTTCTACGATTGGAACGAAATGCGAGTCAGTACGATTCAAGAAATCGCGGATGCCTTGCCAGGGTTGCCCGGTGCCGGAGAGAAAGCCCGCCGTATTGTCGGCTTATTGCAGGAAGTGTTTGAAGAACGCTATTCTTTTGACTTGAATGACATCGCCAAAAAGGGCTTGAAACAAGGCGCGAAACAACTTGCCCGCTACAAAGCCGGTGTCAACGATTTCGTCGTGGCTTGGGTGACGCAGCGTTCCTTTGCGGGGCACGCGATTCCTCTGGATGCGCCGACCATTCGGGTTCTCCAGCGGCTCGGCATTCTCGAAGGCGACATTGACGATCTGGAAGCCACCCGCGCCAGTATCGAACACTTCATCCCGAAGGCCAAAGGGGTCGAGTTCACGGAATTGTACATCGAACTGGCCTTGGCAATTTGCACGGAAACTCACCCCGATTGCCAGCATTGCCCGTTGAAGGCCGACTGCCCGACCGGCCAGGAGATACTGGCCAAGGCCAAGGCGGATGCCAAAGCCGCCAAGCCAAAATCACGCTGAATGTGCCGGGTTCCCCTCTTCCCATCTGATACACGAACCCGATATGGGTGTCGGAAAACCGGGGACGATCGCCCCCGGTTGTGTTCCTCCCACGTCCCCATCATCATGGCAATTTGGGCACACCCATCGGGAAGACGGTGGCGAACATCCGTTCGGTGCGGGTGGGTGGGCCGCCGGGGGTGTCGGCGATCTGGAAGGTGAGCGATTCTAAAACCCGTTGCGTTTGCTGCAACCGGGGATCATCCACACTCTCAAAAGAACCCACCGTGACCATGCTGCCGGTGCTGGCATGGAGGACGTAGGTTTCAAACGCATCGACAGGTAAGCCGCGTTTCTGCAGCGATTGCGACATTTCCGGGCTACGCAGCGACTCCGCAAGTTGGTGAGCCTGTTTCGCGGTGGCATCGAGGAGTTTGGCGGATTCCCCCACGGAAAACAGCTTTTCGAGTACGCTCTTCTCCGTGTTCGTCGGCCGGGTCCGGGCCGGGACGGTGAAGGCTTTCACCACCAGCGTCACTTTACCGGGGCAATTGAGCAAGCTGTACGGCTCACCCGCGTTCCAGATCTTCAAAAGTGGGACACCGTTCTCATCCGTCTCGAATTGCGGGCTGGCGTGACTCTTGCCTAACGCCGGATTCGGACTGACAAACGATTGCGCGTAGATACTCAAATAGGCCGTTTCGACATCGCCTTTCTCGCCTTTGCGCTCCGCCGGTGTGGCCACAGCGGCCCGGTCCAACAAGTGTTCCTTGGCCGTGGGTGGTTTCAAGCTCCGCAGGTATTTGAGGGCTGCACTGGCTTTCTCCATGTCGGGGAACCCCCCGACGAGGACGGCCCACTGTTCCGTAAACTTCACCTTGGGCACCCGCACCGTGACGGGGGTATCGACAAAAATGCGACCTTCGACTTCGGCCTTCTTTCGCATCTCCTCGCGGAGTTGCAGGAACGGGGCGTTCTGCTTCTTCCAGGCATCGCGGTAGGCATCCTGGCGGGCTTCTTCCTTCCGCTTTTCTTCCGCCCCCCACTCGAAAAGATAGGCCGCGGCTTTGTGATTCTGGCGAATCTCCGCAACAAGTTCCTCCGCCAGTTGTCGAGACTGTGGCCCGGTATAACTTTTGACGCAAATCATGTACGCGCCGTGTTCGGGGCGCACGGCGAGGGGGTGCGTCTGCGCGGTGGCCGCGAGTGTCGTTGCGGGCTGAGGAGTCGATGCTGGCGTTGGCGTGTGCGCGGGGGCGGTCTGCGGTTGCGGAGTTGTGGATGGCGATGTGACAGACGCAAGAGTCGGCACAGGCCGTGAAACCGCAGGCTGACCGCGATCGGCTGCGAAACCTTGGGCAAAAAGGGAGCCCGCACTGCTGACACAACCGATGACCCCCACTCCGAGCATCCATGTTCGCACGGGTCAGCCCTCCTGTCGGTGAGTGATGACGAGAATCAGTCGGAGCCTATACCCGTCTGCACCGGATCAGGAAAGGGGAGATTCGCGGCGGTTGGGATGCGACTTCTTGCGGGGAAGTCGCCGTGATACTGGAATTCTGCTAAATTGTGAACTAGGGTCTTTCTGGGAAACCATGTTTGGAGTGGACCGCAGGTTGCTCCCTAGCCGTCGGAGCCCCGCATGGCCTTGCTGTTGACGGACCTGGCGACGGAAAAGCCTGTCAAACCGTTGAATCGTCCAACACCGGGAACGGAACGTACCGAAGATGGATCGCGGGTGTTGGTCGCTGTTCTCGCTCCGGTGACACCCGGTTGGGTGGTCGTGCCGGTTTCCGCAACACGCCCTTGTGTCGTCAATCGTACGAATATCACGGCCGTTCAGGCCATTCTCCCCAATGATGTCCTGGTGCTGGGCCAAAAAGATTTCCAGGTTCAGGAAGCCACCGCCCCCGGTGAAGAACCGGAAGTCGAACTGGCGCCGGATCGGTGCGAAGTTCTCGGGCGTGTGCATGGCCGAGAAGTGGCCCGGACAACCGCCGCACGCCCGCTCATCATCGGCACCGCCCCCGACTGCGGATTGGTCCTCCCCGAAAATTCGGGACTGCACCCCTATCATGCTGTGCTGGCCCATTATGCGAACCGTTGGCATCTCTTTGTCCTGACCGGCGAAGGGGTGATCCCACTCGGCGCCGAGAAACCGATCTACTCCGTGCCACTGGTTCGCAATGAATCGGTCTGGTTGTCTCAAGTCGAATTGACCGTGGTGTATGAAGAAGTCGACCCGCTGGATTTGGCTTACGGCACGGCTCCCACGTCGGTGCAAACACATGCCAAAGCGGACACGGAAGACCTGACGCACGAAACGGAAGCGGGGTCCGAAGGTGTGGAAAGCTCGCATTCCGATTCGAGTTCCCCCGGCCACTGGCGGGCGATGTCCGTGAATGCCAAACGGGGCAACTCCTTGCATCTGCGGGGTTTAGGGATTTGCCAATGGCTCCAGTCTGAACATACCCGCGTGCCGCCATTGGCTCGCCCGAGTCGGATTACCGCCAAAGCGTTCTCCTTGAAACGTCAAGAACCCACGGGTTCCGTGGAGGAACTCGACCGCTTCTCCACCCAATTGCAGGCGGCCCCGTGGGATCCCGATTTACTCTTTGCTCTCGCGCAGTGTCTCCGACGTTTGGGGATGTCCGATAGTTCGCGTTGGGTGCTGAAAGAGTTGTACCGACAAAACCCATCCGATCCCGTCATCGCGGAAAGTCTGGCGGTTTTGGCCTGGGAACAATCCCGCGATCCCCTCCGCCCCGAGGAAATGCGCGCCGCCGATCTCAAACGGTCTTACAAGTACATTACGCTCGCGTGCCGATTGCGTCCCAGCGATACGCGGTTGGCCGAAATTCAGCGGGCGATCGGTTCTGACATGACTCTTCGCGTCATCGGCCATTCGGGCAGCACCGCCTCGCGTTCCGATACCGAGGGATAGCCCCAAATCCCGTCAAAACCCGAGAGCCCGACATGCCCTATCGAATACTGACATGGGTGGGATTGTGCCTTATCATGCCTGCCATACCGGCTGCCGAACCCAACCGGGAGTCGAACCCGGAAGATGTCAAACTGGCCACGCACTTTCGCGCGTATCTCGACGATCACTTGCGACGGCATCCCTCCGAAGCCACCCGTGCGGGTGACCACCAATACGATGATCGCCTCGAAGACCTCTCCCAAGCCACCCGCGCGACCGATCAGCAAACGATTCTGCACACTCTCGAAACTTTGCCTCGCACCATCGACCGAAAAAAACTCTCGCGTGCGGGACAGATCGATCTGGAAATCTGGCAACACGCCCTCCGCTATCAACTGTGGCTGAACGATCAGACGGACCCGTTTGCCACGAATCCACGACTTTATAACGAATACTTGTCGGACAGTGTCTATCTCGTGCTGACACAATCGACCTTGCCCAAAGATCGGAATATCGCCAACGCGGCCAAGCGGATCACGTTCATTCCCAAGATCGTGGCGGCTGCGCGGGCGAACCTCCAGAACCCGCCTCGCATCGTCACCGAAGTGGCGATCAAGCAGAATCGCGGCACGATTGCCTTTTATGAAAAAGAGATATTCGCCCTCACGGGTGAGACACCCGCCGTCAGTCCGTTGACGGCCCCTTGCCGAACCGCGGTGACGGCGCTTCAGGAGTATCAAAAATTCCTGGAAAACGAACTGCTGCCCCGGAGTACCGGCAACTGGCGACTCGGACGAGAAAAGTTCGCGGCGAAACTCGAACAGGAACTCAACGCGGGCTTGACTGCGGAGGAGGTGATCGCGGCGGCGGAGCAGGAAGCCGAGCGTGTCGAACGGGAAATGGCGATCATCGCCCGGCAACAATGGGGCCAGCTCTTTCCCCAGAAACCGTTACCCCCGGACGATGAGACGGGCCGCCGAGCCTGCATCCGCGCTGTCCTCGATAAACTGGGTGAAGATCATGGCCAGCCTGCGGAACTCGTGGCAGATGCCCGTCAGACAGTGGCCCGGATTCAAGAATTCATCCGTGAACGGAATATCTTGACGTTGCCAAACCCGGATCGCTGCCAGATTATCGAGATGCCGGAGTTTCAGCGTGGCTTTTCGGTGGCGTATCTGAATTCGGCTCCACCGCTTGATCCGCGTGCGAACAGCGTCTATGCGGTTGCGCCGCCGCCGTCGGACTGGCCCGCCTCGCGGCAGGAGGCATTCTTCCGAGAGTACAACCGGGCGATGCTCCAGATTTTGACGATCCATGAAGCCTATCCGGGGCATTACGTCCAGTTGGAATATGCGAACCGCCACCCCTCGTTGATCCGCAAGGTGTTGTATAGTGGTGTCTACGCGGAAGGGTGGGCGGTTTATACCGAGCAGATGATGTTGGACCAGGGGTACGGTCAGGGCAATTTGTCGCTTCGATTGCATCAGTTGAAGTTTTATCTGCGAGCCGTCTTGAATGCGATTCTCGATTATCGGATGCACTGCACGGCGATGACCGATGCGGAAGCGTTGGAATTACTTGTGGGCCGCGGCTTTCAGACCGAGGGCGAGGCGGTCGGCAAGGTACAACGGGCCAAGCTGAGTTCCGCACAGTTATCGACCTATTTCGTGGGTCGCACGGCGTTCTATCGTCTCCGGCAGACCGTCCAGCGTGCCCAGGGATCCGCGTTCGACCTGGCCCGGTATCATGAACGCGTACTGAACCAGGGGACGATTCCCGTGAAGTATCTTCCCGAACTGTTGCAGTAAAAAGGCCATCGCTTGCTCGGTTTCTCGCAGTCGAGGGGGTATTATACTTTAATCGGTCAAAAGCGATACATCATCGAGCTCTTGGAAGTGGAGCGTCATTACCCCGAATATTTCACCTGTCCACTCCGTGAAGGGCTGACGCATCGGCATAATGTCT
>JAIXLE010000148.1 GCA_026931725.1 Bacteroidales bacterium | reverse complement strand
GTTCAAGGTCATGACCGCGCCGGGAATCGGGTCATCCTGAATCAGCAAGTTGTACCCACCACCCAACATGCGCAGCGGAACACCATGGGACTTACAGTGCCGCAAGACCCCTTTGAGTTCATCCACGGTGCGTGGCCGTACAAAGAACTCTGCGGGACCGCCGGTTTTGAGTTGCGTATGAGGAGCCAGCGGTTCCCGTTCGCGGGTGATCTCAGGAAAAGCCTTGGCCAGCGACATGCACAACCTCCAGGACCGACAATCCGATGGCGGTGGCGACGACAAGCATGATCGTCGACCGCGGAACCCGCACGAACCGGACTCCTCGGGGAATTGTAGGCTCCCTGGCCGAGACTTCCACAGGAAGCCCTGACCAGACACGCCGGGATTTTCTCAGCAAGGCTCTCACAACTGGCCAAGAGGGCCGTAGCCGACGATGGTGGTGTGATTGATCGGGTAGCGATCCAGGTACGCCCGAATGGAATGGGCATCGACCGCGTCGAACCGGGCGAGTTCCGTATCCACGTCCGCGTATTCGTTCAAATATAGCCACGAACCGGCGATGGCCCGCATGCGCCCCATCGGACGTTCACTGGCACGGACCACGCGGGAAGCGATTTTGTTCTTCGCTTGTTCGAGTTCCTGGGTCGTAATGCCGTTCTGCTGCACGTCTTCCAGGATCTTTTGGACACGGGCGAGGTTCTCCGCGGCGAGGCTGGGATCGCAGGTGTACGAAGTCACGGTGAGGCCGCACCCTTCGCCGGTGTCGGTGCCACACGAAGCGGATTCCACGCGGCCGGGGTCCACGAGTTCCCAATAGAGTCGGCTGCCGGAATCATCGCCGACCGCTATGGCCAGCGTCGCGGCGGTGTAGCGGAACATCGACTCCGCGGGCGGACCCGGACACAAGACCAGGATATTTTCCTGGGCGATGCCGTCTTTGGCGATGGCGTGAATACCGCCGACCCCGCGTGTTTCTCCAGCCCGGATGCGTTCCGTGCAGGCATTCGGCCAGGAGTCGCACTGCGCGGAAAGGAGTCGGATCAGTTCATCCCACTGAAAATTCCCAGCCACGGCCACGAGAATGTTCGGAGCGGCGTAACGGCGATCAAAATACGTCTGCATCTGATCGCGGGACAGAGCGGCAACGCTCTCCATCGAACCGAGGATCGTATTGCCGAGCGGGTGTTTGTCAAAATAGATCCGGCGAGCGTGGTCCCAGGCGGTCGAACCGGGGTTGTCCTCGTACATTTTGATTTCTTCGAGAATGACTTGTTTCTCGGTGTCGAAATCTTCCCCCCGCAGGCTGGGCCGCAGGATGTCCGCCAGAATATCGACGGCGTTCGGCAAATATTCCGGCAGCACAGCCGCGTAGTAGACCGTGTTTTCTTCACTCGTGTACGCGTTGTAGTTCGCGCCGATCCGGTCGAAGTCCAGGTTCACATCCAGGGCGGTGCGTCGGGGTGTACCCTTGAACATCATGTGTTCGAGGAAGTGTGAGACACCGGCTTCCTCCGCGGTTTCATCACGGGAGCCGGTTTTCACGAAGAAGCCGACCGCGACGGAGCGGGATGTCGGCAAGGTTTCGCCGATGATTTGCAGGCCATTCGACAGGCGGTGCGTATAAAACGGCATGTTCGTCGCCGGGTGAGGTTGAGGGTCAGTCTAGGGAATGCCAACAGAGTATCACGGAAGGGTCAACGGTTCTGGCCCGAGTGTCACCACGGTCAAATCGTGTACCGGGAAGCGATCGAGGTAGCCGAGAATCGCCGCGGGGCTGAGTGTGTTAATCGCGGTGTTGATCTCATCGAAGCTGCGAATTCTCTTGAGGTAGTACCAATCACTCGCCAGGGAACTCGCCCGCGCGGCGGTCGATTCCTGCTGCATCACGAGTGAGGATTTCAACCCGGCCCGCACGCGATCGACTTCCTCCATTGTGATGCCTTCACGCAGACGGCGGAGTTCGGCCACCGTAACATCGAGCGTCTGCTGGGCTTTTTCCGCACGAGTCCCCGCATAGCAGAGGATGGTTCCGCGATCCTTCACCGTGTCGTGTGTGGCATAGACGGTGTAGCAGAGGCCGCGTTTCTCCCGAACTTCCGTGAACAGACGGGCACTCATGCCGCCGGAGAGAACACCGACCGCGCCACGAGCCGCGTAGTAGTCGGCATCGGTGAAGGCCGCGCTCGGGAAGGCCAGAGCGATTTGCGTTTGCTGGGTATCCTTAGCGATGTGCCCGGATGTCGGTATGTGGGCGGCTGGGGTTGCTGGGGCGACGGGCTCACCGGACCAGTCGCCGAATAGGCGTTCGGCCTGCTCTTTCAGTTGTGGCCAGTCGATGTTACCCGCCACCGAGAGGATCGCCCCTTGGGGGCGGAATTGACGGTGGTAAAACGCGGTCAGGGATTCCGGGGTGACGGCTTGCACTCCTTCAGCCGTGCCGTACTTGTCCCGGTTGAGCGGAGCCGGATAGTAACGGCGTTTCAAATCCAGAATCACTTTTTCCTGGGGAGAATCTTCCAGGCCCAAAATGTCCTGGAGCATCAGTTCCTGACAGGATTCCAGTTCCTCCGCGGGCAGGTGCGGACGACGGACGATGTCCTCATAAATATCGAGAACTTTCGGCAGGTTTCGGCCCAGCGTCCCGGCTGACAGCACGATGTTGAACGGCCCCACAGCCTCGTTGCGATCCGCTCCGAGGTTGTCGAGGTCCAGAGCGAGTTGCTGGCTATTGCGGCTCCCAGCTCCGCGGATGAGCATTTCGCAGAGCAGCGATGCCGTGCCCAAGCGATCAGCAGGATCAACGGTAAAACCAGCGGGCAACAGAAGATACATCGTGGCCGAGCGGACATGGTCCATCTGCTCAGCGAGGATGGTCAACCCGTTTGGGAGAGTATATGTAAATTGTGACGGATCAGACACGGCGAGCGGGTTCCTTCCGGGTTGAACTCGGCGACATCAAATTCCCACGCCGATCTGGTCGGGGATGGCCGGTTCCAGAGCTTTGTAAATCGTTTTTGTACAACGAAAACCAAATCGGCGGTACAGTCGAATCGCGTTGCTATTCTGGGCAGTCACTTCCAGGTACACCCGGCGAACACGCGCTTGACGGAAACCCGCTAACGCATGCCGAAGTAGTCCGGCTCCGATTCCGTTGCCCCGGTATTCCGGGACCACACCGATATTTTGAATCGCGCCAACATACCGTTCTTTCACATCGAATATGCCCTGAATCGTGCCAACGGGGATACCGTGTGGGCCAATCGCTAGCCAAGTCGCCTCGGGGCAGAAATTCACTCGGTCCCGGATCGCGGCCATCAGGTGACGGCACCCATCCAGGGTGGTGAAGCATGGGAATAGAACGGCATCCATTTCCTCGTGGAAACTCAGATGTTTGGCTTCCGCGTGCAGGTCCAACAGGTTGTCATCCCAGGGCCACCAGTCCACATCGGCGGTGGAATGATCCTGGGAAAAGTCGCCCCGAAGGTCGACTTCCATGCGGAACCGTTTGCAATACCGGATTGGTGGTATCATAGCGCGATCCGGTTTAGCCGGTCGGAACTCCCACGACGGCATGGTATCACTCGGAGGCGGTTGGGTCAAAAGCCCTCTGCGGGGAATCCGCAGTTCCTGGGGGGTTGGTCGGCTGTGGCTGCGCCATTTTGGGCAACTGGGGCGTTGCCGAAGCGGCTCGGGGATGCGACGATAGCCGAGCATTCCCCATCGGGCGTTCCCCGAAAGGCGTGGGAAGCCCGCTCCCTGTTCGCGTCAGGAGTTATTCATGCGTGGGATTCGCTTGTGTGCGGCCCTCTTGGTCAGTGGCCTGTTCCTCCCATCTGCCTCCGCCGACGATTGCCAGACCAAAGCCTTTCTTGACCCATCAAACTGGGAAGGCCGTTCCGACATTTGGACCGTTCAACATGGCAAAATCATCGGTGAGACGAAGCAGGATCCGAAGTACAACACGTTCCTCATCAGCAAGAAAAAGTATTCAGATTTTGAATTATCGTTCAAGGTCAAGCTCGTGGACGGTGTCGGCAACAGTGGCGCGCAAATCCGCAGTGAAGCCTTTGAAGGCACGAAATACCGTGTGCGCGGCCCACAAGTCGATGTGGGGAAAGGTTACTTTGGCAGCCTCTACGGTGAAGGCGTTGGCGGAATGATCCAGGCTGCGCCAAAAGATGTAGTCGCCGGGGCCAAACTCGACGGCGTGAACGAGTATCACATTGTTGCCAAGGGGAGCCACATCACGATCAAGGTGAATGGCCAAATCGCGGTCGATGCGGATTACACCAAGACCCCGGACAAGAAACCGTTCCCCACGGAGGGCATCATCGCCTTCCAGGCGCACGCCGGTTTTCCGAAAATGCGAGTCGAATATTCTGATATTCACTTCAAGATCCTGGAGCCCGGTCAGTGATGGCCCCGTTCGGTGTCGGTTGGCGATTCCTTCCCAGAGCGACGCTCGCCCAGCCGCGTTCGGCTCTGGGTGGAACCGGGTCGGGCCGCGTGTCGGGCCGTTGGCCTGAAAATCCGCGATGAGAAGGAAACGAGATCCGATTGCATGTGTGTTTTCAGACCGAAAGTCTGACGGAACCCTGCTCGACCTCACGCACCGAGAGGAAGGTGACTTTGTCATACCGATTCCGAATATGCGGAATCGGCAATTCAGGCGGACCAGGAGAATTCTTATCTGGAAATGAATTACGCAAATGTGGAAATACCCGACATCGGACGTGATAAGATACCGGGAAGGATTCGCCAGGGATCGGCGCACGAATGTCGCCCACGACTCCACCAATTATGCACGCCCGCATAAGACAGTTTGTGATTCTCTTCACCGTTGCGGTGAGCTTGTATTATTTAAGCTACCGCATCAGTTACACGCTCAACCTGACCACTCCCTTCTCCGCTTTTGTCTCCATCGCGTTGATCTGCGCGGAAGCCTACGGGATCGTCTCCGTCGTGTTGTTCGCGTTGCAGGTGTGGGATCCGCGGGAACCGGAACAGATGCCGGTATTGCCGGGTCGCACCGTAGACGTGTTCGTGCCAACCTACAATGAAGACCCCGCCATCTTACGGGCGACGTTGGAGGCGTGTACCCGCCTCGATTATCCCGGTGTAAGGGTCTACCTCTGCGATGATGGCGGCACCGAACAACGCACCGCCGACCCGGAAAAAGGAGCCCCCGCCCGCGAACGCGCTGCCGTCTTAAAGGCGATCTGCGCGGAACTCGGCGTTCACTACCGGACTCGGCCCAAGAACGTCCACGCCAAAGCCGGGAACCTGAACTACGCCTTCGCGGAAACCGATGGGGAATTCATCATCATCTTCGATGCGGACCATGCCCCGGAACCGCACTTCGTCAGTCGGCTCATCGGTTATTTCGCGGATGAAAAACTCGGCTACATTCAGACCCCGCACGCCTTCTACAACTTCGATTCCTTCCAATCCAAGCTCAACCATAAAGATCGCCAATACTGGGAAGAAGGTGCCCTTTTTTACGGGGTCATTCAGCCGGGCCGCAACCGTTGGAACTGCCCCATCTTCGCGGGCAGCGCGGCGATGTTCCGCCGGAAAGCACTAGAAGAAGTCGGTTACATCGCGTTGGAAACCATCACGGAAGATATGCACACCGGGATGCGAATGAACGCGAAGGGGTGGAAATCCCTGGGCATCTCGGAACGGATGATTATCGGTCAGGCGGCCCCGGACATCACGACTTTTCACGTCCAGCGGTTGCGATGGGGCGAGGGGAACCTCTCCATCATCTTCTACGATAATCCGCTCACGATGAAGGGGCTGACGCTCGCCCAGCGGTTCTGCTACCTCGGCTCGATGATCCATTGGGCCGGCGGGGTGTTCAAGCTCATCATTTACTTGATTCCGATTCTGATGATGCTCACCGGGGTCAGCCCGGTCCTCGAATTCACCTGGACGCTCTTTACGATCACACTCATATACATTCTCGTTAGTTTGTTCGGAGTGAAATACGCCAGCAACGGTTATGGTTCGATCATCTATGGTGAACTGTTCGCCATGGTCAACTACTGGACCCAGATTCGCGGCACGATGCGGGCGATCTTCTGGCGGAAATTCCAGCAGTTCATCGTCACCAGCAAGCGGGGCCGACAATCGAACAGCATCTGGCCGTTCATCCGACCCCAGGCGGCCATCTTTGCCCTCAGCTTTCTCGCGTTGACGTGGGGATGGGGGCGTCTGCTCATCGGCATTTCGGATGACTTCTTCAAGCCGATGATCCCGAGTGTCTGGCTCGTCTTCCACATGACCCTGGCCGCGATGGCGATACGCCGGGCGATGACACCCGAGTCTGGGCGATACAGTTTCCGACATGCTCTGAATGTCGTGGTGAAATACGGCCCCCTTCCCGGTGAGAATGGCCCCAGCGGCATCGGTGTCACGGCGGACTTGAACGAAACCGGCGTGGGCTTCGTGGCCTACCAGGAAATCCCGTTGGGAACCCGGTTGGTCTTCGAGATCGCGGGAGCCAACGAGCGGGTGCAGGCCACCGGAACGGTCGTCTGGTGCCGGGCGGCGGGTACAGATCGGGAGTACGGAACTTCCGCGTACCGGATCGGCGCGAAATTCGATCCACTGGGTGGCCAGGCCTTTGATGTGGTCAGCCGGATGACCTTGCAATATGGTGTCCCTCGGCTCTACCTGGAATACGCAGCCGGGAACCGCCAAGGCTTCCTGATGCGCACCGCCGCGGGAGCCTATCGCCGATTCCGCCGATTCCGAGTCCACCCAACCCGCTCGTATCGCTTGCCGGTTCACCTGACCCTGCCCGATGGCCGCACGGTGGATACCGTTTCCGAGGAACTCACACCGACACGGTTGGCCGTGCTGCTTCCGATGCCGGTTCAAACCGGGGAGGAACTCGATTTCCAGCTGACCACGCCAGTTGGACCGATTCAGGGGCGAGCCTGCATCGACAAGGTCCGCCGCGAACGGATCGGTGCCCGCGAATACACCTGGGTCGGAACGCACTTCCTCCATCTGGTCGGCGATGGCACGAACGAAGTGCAGGAACTGGTTTCGCAACGCGCCGCCCGTGGCTTGGAAGCCGCCCTGCGCCCGGAACCGATACCGATGCCGGTGCCAATGCGGAAACCCGCCCTCATTGTTGTCGGCGTGGCCATCGCGTTGATGGGCGTTCAGGCGCTCACTTACCCAATTATTTACTCGAACGAAATTTTTCTCCGGGACATCGCCCGTTCCGATCACCCGCTGACGGATGCGGAACGACAACGGTTTGAAGAGATTTACCACGATACGGTCACACGCGAATACCCCTCGACCGACCGACTCGTGCTGCTGATGAGCTGCTTGCCGAAGATCAACCCGCCGGACGATGGCGACGCGATTACCATCATGCTGGCGAAGCGGAACCACGATAACCTGGACCTGCAAAAAGCCTGGGCGGATGTTCTACTCCGGCAGCAAGATTACGCCGGGGCCGAAGCGCGGTATCAACAGTTGCTCGCCCGCCAGGATTCCGGGGAACTGACCACGGCGGAGTATCGAGAACTGCTCCTCGCCGCGGCCCGCAGCGCCGTGTACGCGC
>JAIXLE010000095.1 GCA_026931725.1 Bacteroidales bacterium | reverse complement strand
GTCGTAACTCCGCACAGCATAGTCCAGCGCGGCCGCGAACCATTTCCCCTCCGGGTGCAAGGCGATGGATGGGCTCGAATGCGTCAGATTGAACGTGCGGTGATCCGGCTTATGAATCTCCCAGACTGCGATTTGACGGGAACCGTTGGACCAGGCCACCATACGGTTCGGCGGATGCACGGTCACGGAACGCACCCCGGCGGCTTCCGAAATCCGGGGCAAACGCATACGGTTCTTCTCCAGGTCCAGGAGCAGGAATTCACCCGGTTCCGCCTTGTGGCGTTGACCGACCCCCACCACCAGGAGAGTGGAATCCACCGCCGCACAACAGGAGACATTCCGTAATCGTGAGCCACCCAGCCGCGCAGAGCCTTCACAGTAGGCCGTCAACCCGTTCGCGTCGCCGATCAGGGGCCAGCCGTTCGGCAAGAACCCGATCCACTGGCCGCCCGTCACGGGTTCCGTGATCGGCTGGGGATACCCTGCGGGATCGAACAGAATGGCCTCCCCGTTGCGAGCCAGGGAGGCCAGCGAACAAGAATCCGCGGAGAACGCCAAGGATAGCACCGGGGCCGTGTGCGCGACAAATTCCAACATGAGATCTGCTGAGCCTGCCAAGACAGAGAAAATTCGCATTCCCGGAACACGCCATCCCAGATTTTATGGAATGGGCCACCAGGCGATGGTCCTGTGAGTTTCCCGTAGGTTTTCCGAGGAGGTTCTGATGCCGTATCAACCGATCCTGGCCACGCTGGGGTATGTTTTCTCACCGGATGGCGGCGCTGTGCTGATGGTCCATCGGATCGCCCGCCCGGATGACCCCCACTACGGGAAGTTCAACGGCCTCGGCGGGAAACTCGAACGCGATGAGGACATCGTATCCGGGATGCGGCGGGAAATCCGTGAGGAAGCCGGGATCGACTGCACGGTTCTGTCCCTGTGTGGCACTGTGTCCTGGCCGGGGTTCGGGAAACAGGGGGAAGACTGGTTCGGGTTCATTTTTCGGATCACGGGTTGGCAAGGAGAGCCGCGCCCGACCAGCCCAGAAGGACCGCTCGTGTGGGTGCCACGGGAGCAGGTGATGTCGCTACAGTTATGGGACGGCGACCGCTATTTTCTCCCCGCCGTGCTGGATGACCACGCTCGACCGTTTCACGGTGTGATGCCGTATGAGAATGGCCGTCCGCTGGGGTGGAGCGTGTCCACCCTGTGACGGCCCATCGGCTCAGGATCGCGTGAGAATCCGAGCCAGACGGATGAGCCGAGCCGCGATTAGAACCCTTTGCCTTTGGTCAGGGTCTTGATGCGGGTCAACTGGTGATTGGTGGTCATGTACAGAACAGTACCGTCATCGCCGAAGGCACAGTTCGCGGTCTTGTCGTTCGTCACGATCTTGCCGAGCAACTTCCCTTGCGGGGAGAGGATGTAAATGCCGTTGACGGCGGTGGCAAAAATGTTCCCGCGCTGGTCGACTTTCAAGCCATCAGGCAATCCCTTGTTCGGAGCGGCTTTGACATCAGCGGTCAGATCGCAAATCACCTGGCCCGCGCCGAGGGTGCCATCCGGTTTGATCGGATACGCCTTGACGATCGCCTGGGCCGGGTCCGAATTGGCCACATACAGCGTCTTCTCATCCGGGGACAGGTCAATCCCGTTCGGGCGGGTCAGTTCCGATGTCAGCAGGGTCACTTCGCCATTGGGTTTGAGCCGGTAAACCCCCTGGAAATCCAGTTCCTTACCGGGATCTTTCACGTTGCCCGGCAAGCCATAGGGCGGGTCGGTGAAGTAGACATCACCATTCGACACGATCACCAGATCATTTGGGCTGTTGAGCCGTTTGCCCTGGTATTTATCGACGAGCGTGACGAACTTTTTGTCCTGCTCCAATCGGGCCAACCGGCGGTCACCGTGCTGGCAGAGGATGAGGTTGCCGCGTGCGTCGATCGCCAATCCGTTCGATCCCGGTTCGGCCCCGGTGAACTTCGTCGACCCTGTATATCCGCTCGGTTTCAAGAACGCATGGAGGCCATCTTTGGCGGACCATTTCCAGATCATGTTCTTGGGAATGTCCGAAAAGAGCAGATAGCCGCCATCCTTGACCCACACCGGCCCTTCGGACCAGCTAAAACCGCCCGCGAGGACTTCAATCGTGGCCTCTTTCGGGATGATGGCATCTAGTGCGGGATCGAGACGCTCGATCTTTCCCAGAGTCATCGGTTTCTTCTCTTCCGCGACGAGGAAACCGGGTACGGCGAACCAACAGCAGGCGAGGAACAGACAGCGCGAGAACATAAGCAACACGCTCCGAAGGAGAGGACGTTACGAGAAGGATAGCCCGTGGCGAGTTCTTTCGATGCCATGCTATCGTCTGATCCGGTTGGCTCAAACAGTTTTGTCGGAGTTGTGGCGACGATTTCCGTTCCGCTTCCGTTCCGCGGAACGGGGTGCGGATTGGCTCGAACCGCGATTCGCCCGAGCCACTCCCATGAGGGAGGTTAGACGTTGAGGGAGGTTAGACGTTGAACCGGAAGTGCATGACATCCCCGTCCTGCACGACGTATTCTTTCCCTTCCAGTCGGAATTTCCCGGCTTTCTTCGCCCCGGCTTCCCCGCCGAGGGTGACGTAATCCTCGTAGGAAACGACCTCCGCCCGGATGAAGCCACGTTCAAAATCGGTGTGAATCACCCCGGCCGCGGCGGGGGCCATCGTGCCAGCGGTGATCGTCCAGGCACGGGCTTCCTTCGGGCCGACCGTAAAATAGGTCAGCAACTGCAACACCTGATAGCCCGCTTTGATGACCTTCGACAAGCCGGTTTCCTCCAGGCCGATCGACCCCAGGAAGTCGGCCTTGTCCTCGGCGGAAGGCAACATGCTGATTTCGGCTTCGATCCGCGCGGAAACGACGACACAGGAACAACCCCGCTCCGCAGCCAGTTGGGTGACCCGTTCAGAATAGGCATTCCCAGTGGCGGCACTGCCTTCATCGACGTTACAAACATAGACAATCGGCTTGGCGGTCAACAGTTGTAGCATTTTCAGCGTGTGATGTTCTCCGGGATCGCGGAGTTTGACGTTTCGAGCCGGTTGGTTCGCGTTCAGCACTTCGAGAACCCGTTCCATCATCCCGGCTTGTTCGGCGGCATCCTTGTCACCACCCTTGGCTTTCTTCTGCACGGACGGCAACCGTTTTTCCAGGCTTTCCAGGTCCGCAAGCAGCAGTTCCGTTTCGACGATGTCCGAATCCCGCAGCGGGTTGATTCCCCCTTCGACGTGGGTGATGTCGCCATCGTCAAAGCAGCGTAAGACATAGAGAATCGCATCGACTTCCCGGATGTGGGAGAGGAACTGGTTGCCGAGTCCTTCCCCCTTGCTGGCTCCGCGTACCAGCCCGGCGATGTCCACGAATTCCAATTGCGTCGGGATGATCTTGGCCGAACTCGCAATCGCGGCGAGTTGCGTGAGGCGTTCATCCGGCACCTCGACCCGGCCGACATTCGGCTCGATGGTGCAGAACGGATAGTTTGCGGCTTCCGCCTGCATGGTCGAAAGCAGCGCATTGAACAGCGTCGATTTTCCGACGTTTGGCAATCCGACAATCCCGCACTGGAACCCCATCGAACTCTCCTGGAGTATCGCCTAATCCTGTAGACATCCGTTCTTGGACCCGGTTTGGTCCGGTTTTTTGTTCGGCCCTTCCGATCGTGCCGGTTACACTGACGGAACAACCCCTTGCCCACCGTGGGGACCGAACATCGTGATCCATCGCAGTGTATTGTTCGGCATCGGAATCGTCGTGGTTCTGGGTGTTGTTCTGGGAATGGCTCTGGTTGGGAAGCCCACAACCGAAGCGATTCCAACAGAACCGCAAGCGCCGACGACCCCGGCCGTGTCTGATACCCAACCCTCCACCCAAGCCGAGACACCGCCGCTTGCGTCACCACCTGCGGTATCGGAATCTGCCCCGGTGCCGCCATCGGCCCCGGCATCTGGGGAAATGGCCCCGGCTCCGCGGCGCATCCCCGATCGGTATTTGTATCCGAACGATACAGGCGGTCTGCTGACTCGCCGGGTATTGGCCCTTCCGGTTCCACCGCTGCCTCCGGTCCCTTTGCGTGATACGCCGAGTTCATGGCGACCGCCGTTGGAACGCGCCGAATTCCCGCTTCCCCGAACCATGCCAAAGATTCCGATGGTATCCACGGAACCGCCCGCCCCGCCTCGGTTGACCCCGATGGGGGAAACGGTCCCGCTTGACCTGGGCCGGGGCGCGGAAGTGGACCTGCGGACCCTACGCTTTCCCCGTACTTCCCAATGATGACGATGACGACAATGATGACAATGATGGTCTAACCGATCAACCCGTGCAGCGGGCCGCCACGCGCGGCGAGGGCATCGACTCGCTTCGTGATGGCCGGGTCTTCTACCAATGGCGGGGCCATGTGCGGCTTGAGCCGTGCATCAATCATCAACGATCCGCGACAGCCCCAATGTTTGCGATGAGTCGTGGCCCCGATACCGTACACATCCGCGGCAGGGTTCGAGCGGGTGAAGACGACCCACAACGCTTTCGATACACTGGCCGCCGTGAATGCCGCGTCATCCACCAAAACCAATAATGGGAACGCTGCCGCGTCCGGGGCCAGGGACGGATGCGCTTCCCAGAACTGGATCAGTTGTTGGACATCCGCCGCCGTGTCTTCCTGATGTGCCCGGAACGGCGGACCCGCAATCGCCAGGATTCCGGGTAGGACCAATTGCGGATGTCCCCAGCCTTCCGGGAACCGCAGCGACTCCGGTATCGTCGTGCCCAGTCGGCGACGGACTGGCCCGGCGGCGGCGATGACGAGTTTGGAACCTGCGTTCAATCCCTCCCCGGCGGAGTAATCCAGGGTGTCGATGGTGGTGCGGGTCTGAAAATGCAGATCGGCGGTGGGGTCGAACCGTTCGAGCAGGTGCCGGAGGAACGCGGGGATGTCGTGGATGTCCAAAGTGGGATCATCCTCTTGCGCCACGATGAATAGGTATTTGGCGAGCGACAATTGCCCTTGGCCCAGAATGGCATGGGCGAGTGTCAACAATTCCTGTGGTCGACGTTCCGCCGCGTAGGGAACATACCGCTCACTGCCGATCGCCAACAAGAGCGGATGCACCCCAGCCGCATCGACGGCATGGACGGCTCGCAATCCGGGTAGCACCGTGGGCAGCACCGGGCCGGTGAGCTCATGGATGAACTCTCCGAACACCGTATCTTCTTGCGGTGGTCGCCCAACCACGGTGAACGGCCAGATCGCCCCCGGACGATGATAGACCGCATCCACCGTCATCACCGGAAAGGGGTGCGTCAAACTGTAATAACCCAAATGATCGCCAAACGGTCCCTCGGGCTTGGTGGCCGTCGGATCCAGACTTCCTGAAATGACGAAATCCGCGTCCGCGGGCATCGGCAACCCGTTCGCGGCCAGCACCAACCGGAGCCGATGACCGCTCAGGGCCGCGGCAAAAGCCAGTTCCGGCATCCCTTCCGGCAACGGCATGACGGCGGCCAGGGCCAGAGCGGGCGGCCCACCGATCACGACATTGACCCGCAATCGCTCGCCCCGCCGCCGGGCCGCCGCGTGATGGACACCGATTCCCCGATGAATCTGATAGTGCAGCCCGACTTCTCGATCGGGAACATATTCACCGCCGCTGATCTGTACGCGGTACATCCCCAGGTTCGACCGAGACCAACCGGGGTGGTCCGGGTCTTCGGTATACACTTGGGGCAAGGTCACGAACGCGCCGCCATCGTCGGGCCAGCATCGCAACCGGGGCAACGCGGACAACGGCGCTTGATGACGCAGAATCGGACCCGAAGCGACAAAACGCGGTCGGAGTCGGCTCAGTAACAACGGAAGATTCCAGTACCGCCACGGCTTGCGACGGGCTTTTTCCGGGTCGGCTTTGAGTTCCACCAGTTTTCGGACATCGTCGAGGGTATCGCGGAACAGGAACCGCATCCGATCCCTCGTGCCGAACAGGTTCGCCAACATGGGGAAGGTCGTCCCCTTGGGGTGCGTGAACAGCACCGCCGGAGCCTGATGCCGATACAACCGCCGCTGCACCTCGGCCAGTTCGAGTTCCGGGTCGATGGGGTAGTCGATGCGTACCAGTTGCCCGGCTCGTTCGAGATCGCGGACGGTATCGGTCAGAGTGCGGGGGCGGGAAAATCGACTCATCGTGTTGAGGACCAGAAAAAAGTATCGGGTGCATCGTTCACTGTATTATCATGAGCCGGGGTAACATCATCCGCTTGCGGCTATCATGAAGAACCGATATTCGACCCGCCCGATCCGCGAGCCCGTTGTTGTGCCATCCTGTCGGATGTGCGCCACTTGGTTGAGCTTGGGTGGGTTGCTGGCCGCAATGGCTGTCCTGATTCCCGAGAAATCGGATGTTCTGGCCGCAGCACTGATCGTCGGCATAATCACACTCATCGGTCAGCGGATCGACTATTATCGCTATACGAAACTTTGGCTCCAGCACGATCGGCGTATCCGACAAGCCTTGGATACGGCCCGCACGATTGCCTGGGAAATGAACCCCGTAACCGGCGAGGTGTTCCGCACGGGTTCGCTCGCCTCCTGGTTGAATCTCGATCCGAGCATCACGCTGAATAATCTCTCTGAGAGTTTGGCGTGGGTTCACCCGGATGATCGTGCGCTGGTCGAATCCTCGGTTCGGAATATCGTCGTAACGGGTCGTGAGCATGTCACGGAATTTCGCATGTTCCGCGCGGATGGCAACTTGTTACGAATCCTGACGCATTATCGTGCCGAAGGGGAAATCGGCCAGCCGCCCCGCTACATCTACGGAGTTCACATCGACATCACGGATCGCAAGCGGAGTGATGAACGCCTCCGACTACTGGAATCCGTGGTCGTTCATGCTCAGGAAGCCGTGGTGATTCTGGACGCGGCACCGGCGAGCCCGCAGCAAGGCCGCTCGGTGATCTACGTCAACGATGCCTTTTGCCGCATGACCGAATATGAACGGGAAGAGGTGATTGGCCGTTCCTTACACTTCCTCCGAGGGCCAGAATCTGATCAGGAAACACTGGAGACGATTCGCGCCGCCCTGGATTCGGGTTCCCCCCTCCAGGTGGAACTCCAGAATTATCGGAAGAATGGTTCATCGTACTGGGTGGAACTGAGTCTGGTGCCCGTTCAAACCACGCCCGATCTTCTGTCGCACTGGGTGATGATTCAACGGGACATCTCGGATCGCAAAAGCGCGGAAGAGGCTCTCCGGGCGAGCGAACGGGCTTTCCGCCGTATGGCCGATGTGGCCCCCGCGATGCTGTGGGAAACCAACGCCACCGGAGAGACGACGTTTTTGAGTCGCGGGTGGTACGAGTTCATCGGGCAGACTCCCCATGCGGAGCCAGCGGATCGCTTGGTCGTGGGGATCCATGCCGATGATCAGGAGCGAGTGCGACAGTTCCGCCAATCCTGCGTCGTGGCGTGCGTCCCCTATTCCGTGGAGTATCGGCTCCAGCGACCACATTCCGGGTACTCCTGGGTTGTGGAGGCGGGTCGACCCTGGTG
>JAIXLE010000082.1 GCA_026931725.1 Bacteroidales bacterium | reverse complement strand
CCTCTGTCCTCTGTCCTCTGTCCTCTGTCCTCTGTCCTCGATGTCTCATGTCTCATCCCGCGGATTCGAGAAAAGCATCAATTTCCGCCTCTGTGTTATACACGTGCGGACTGACGCGGACTCGACCGCCACGAGCATTCACGATGACCCCGGCCGCCCGGCAACGCTTCATCACGGCAACGGGGTTCTCCCCTTCCCGCGTCAACGACACGATCCCGGATGCTTCTCCCGGAAGACGACTGCTGAAGACCTTCCACCCTTTGGAAGTCGCGCGCTCGCACAGATAATCCGTCAACGCCAGGATGCGATCCCGGATGGTGGCAATACCCACGTCCAGTATCAATTCCAGGCTGGCACCCAGGGCCAGAATCCCCGGCAAGTTCGGGGAACCGCCTTCATACCGGCCTGCGTGCGGTTGCAATCGGAAGTCGATCACGCTGTATTCGTGCGGATTCACGGTGCTGTGTGCCCCCACCATGAGTGGCCGTAACCGTTCGATCTGCTCACAGCGTACATAGACGATGCCCGCACCTTCGGGGCCGAACATCCATTTGTGCCCGTCCGCCGCGAGGGCATCAATGGGTGTCTGGCGAACATCCAGGGGGAACGCTCCCAGTCCTTGAATCGCATCCACGAAGAAGAAGACATCCCGTTCCCGGCACAGTTCCCCGAGGGCATCCAGATCATTTCGGAAGCCGCTGGCAAACTCGACGAAACTGATGGCCAGTACCCGCGTGCGATCGGTCATCGCAGCGCGAATATCGGCGATCTCCAAACGATGGCCGCGACTCGGCACCGTGCGGACTTCCACACCGCGACTTGCCAGATTCAACCAGGGGTACTGGTTGGAAGGATATTCTTCCGCAGCCAGGACCACATTGTCGCCTGGTTGCCAGGGAAAACCTTCCGCGATTAGCCCGATTCCGGTGGTTGTATTGGGAATGAAGGCAATATCCTCCACGGCGGGTGCGTTGATGAGTCGAGCGGCGGAACGCCGCACCTCCGCCACCTGATCGGACCAGTGCGGCCAACCCGCGATGCCGTTCTCCGCGGAACGCCGGGCGTAATCCTCAAACGCGGCCACCGCCACATCAGGAATGGGACAAACGGCGGCATGGTCTAAAAACGCCCATCGTCGGGTGACGGGGAAGTGCAACCGCAACGCTGTCAGGTCCATGTCCGCACCTCTCTGCTTCTCACGTCGGATTTCCTATCATGGTCCGTACCGTTCAGTGTGCCGGACACTGTTCCATCCGGCCAGACCCATTCCGGTAAGACTGTTTCCTGAGGCGGACGTGATCGCCGAACCGACCCCGACACCGTATGACCTGAAATTCCGTTCATTTGGCTTCCCGGTTCGGGTCCATCCGTTGTTCTGGGTTATCAGCGCCCTGTTGGGGGCAAACCTGCTGAACGACCCGGACCACGGCGTACTGTTCTTGCTGATGTGGGTCGGTGTCTCCTTCGTGTCGATTCTGGTTCACGAACTGGGGCACGGTTTTGCTTATCGTCATTATGGGGGCGATGGCCGCTTGTGGTTGTACTGGTTCGGCGGACTGGCCATCTCGGATACCGCCCGACCGAACGCGAAACAGCGGATCGTGATTGCCCTGGCCGGGCCGGGAGCCGGGTTTCTGTTGGCAGCAACCGTGCTGTTGACGAACCGAGCCGCGGAATGGGCCACCGCCTCCGTTCTCACGGCGGAACTGTACTGGCAACTGATGTGGGTGAATCTGGCGTGGGGTGTCGTGAATCTGCTTCCGATTGTGCCGTTGGATGGCGGGCAGGTCACGCGGGAGGTGTGTACACTCTTACGATTACGCCGACCATTGGAGACGGCGTTAAAAATCTCGATCGGGGCCGCGGGGGCGTGTGTGCTGTATAGCCTCTTGACGATGCTCACCCCGCCACGCGAACTGGCCCAGATTCTCCCCTGGTGGATGCCCGCTGGCTCCCTGTACACCGTGATGATGTTCGGCTTCCTGGCCTACGGCAGCTGGCAGCAGTTGCAGTTCCTGAGCCGGTATTCTTCCTACGGTTGGAACGACCCCGATGACGATACCCCGCCCTGGCGACGGCGGCGGTAGCGTTTGCGGGTTCGTCAAGTGGACTCGGTATTGATGCGACCGATGGGAATCAATTTGGGTCGCGGGACGTAAGCGCCGTGGATGGGGCCAGAGCGATCCACCAAGTCCCGGTTGGAGAGTCGCAGCCAGTCGTACAGAGCCGGACTGGGGCCGGTTCGCAAGTATTCTCGCACCACGACGGCCATCCGGCGGTCATACTCTTTCGTCGAGTGCGAGTGTGCGGAATAGCGGCCCGGATGTCGGCGGATGTCACCGTTGAACCGTTCGCTGATGTGGTACAACTCATGGACAATCGTTATGAGTTTTTCTTCAAATGATTGATTCAGAAACCGTGGCAGCGCGAACGTCACGAGGTAGAGCAACTCTTGCCCATCGTGGTAATACCGTTGTACTTGGTACACCACCCCACGGAACCGCCGGGTGAGTTGCCCATCACGGAAACGCATCGGCGTGACACGGGCGAGCAAGCCATGGGAATTCCGCGATCGGGACGGTGTCACGGTGTAGAGGACCGCCCGTGAGTCGATGTGACCCAGTTCCGGGCAGCGGGTCGAAATATCCTCGCAGAGCAACCGCATCCGAGCGGAGAAATCGAATCCGGCGGCCGATTGTGTCGATTGTGTCGATTGTGTCGATTGTGTCGATTGTGCATGTGGGACTCCCGAGGGCGATTCCGGGGTGCGATCGCGAGCGAACAGGCGATTCCACCAAGGGGATGCAGGTGTCGGCGCAACCGGGGCCGTGACGACTTTTCGGGGGAGTGGTTTTCCGCCGATGCCCCAACGCTGCTCCATTACCCAGTGGGCCTGTGTCCGCTTGGCCGCCTTGCCCATCCTGGTCCTCAATCTTGATGTGCGTCGCAGATGCAATTGTATGGGTGGCGAAAGTGTAAGAGTTCGGGCCGATTTGGTCAACCGAAATACGCCCCGTCACAGGGAATATGCTTTGTCTCGTCATACGCAAGTTGACGAGACGAAAAAGCCACGATAACCGGATTCCCCAGCGGGTATCTCTCAGACACACCCCGAACCCCAAACCATCGGAGCATCCGTGGACTGAGGCGAGGCGATGTCCACAGACACACTTACCAACCCAGGCAGCAGCCCAAACCGTCGCCACTGCCGAGTAGCGGTAAGACTCGGCGGGCAAACGGCAAGGCGAGGTAATCCGTGCGATCGTAAACGAGTCGCCCGTTCAGGATCGTCTGTGTGACATGGGTGGTGTACTCGAACGGGTCGCCGTCGTAGAGGACCAGATCCGCGGCTTTGCCCACCTCGATGCTGCCGTGGTCCTTGTCGATTCCCAGAAGTTTCGCGGCATCGAGGGTGACGGCTTGTAAAGCGGCGGCGTGTCCGAGGCCGTTGGCAGCGGCCACGGCGGCTTCGGCACGGAGGTTCCGCGATTTCGGGACATATCCTTCAAACCCCGTGCAAATCGTGATCGGAACGCCTTTCTGCTTCAGAATCGCCGCGTTGGCGAGCAGGGTATTCAGCGTTTCCATACTGCCGCCCGCTCGTTGCATGGTCGGATGTACGATGACCGGCACTTTCCGTTTGGCCAATTCATCCGCGAGCAGATAGGCTTCGGTGCCCAGAGCAATAATCGGCTTGAGATGGAATTCATCGGCGATGCGGAGAGCGGTACGAATGTCATCGGCCCGGTGCGCGGCAAAAATGACGGGAGCCTTCCCTTCCAACGCGGGCAGCAGGGCATCCAGTTTCGGGTTCGGCGTGCGATCCTTGGCCGGTTTCGCGGCGTGGGCCTGGGCTTCAACGAAGGTTTTGCGGATGAGTCCCGCGAGTCCCATGCGTGTCCCTGGTCCTTTTTGTCCTTTCGGCACCTCACCCAGGTTCACCAGCAGGGCGAATGTTGGTCGGATCGCGGCATTTTCGGCAGTCGCTTCCCGCAGTCGGAATACCCCAGATGTCCCGGCGAGAACGACCCGGCGGCCCGGCGTGGTGTGGGTTACGGTGACACCGTTCATCCGCAAGAATTCCAGCAACGGTTCGTGCGGATTGAAGCCATCGAAGACCCGCAGATCGGTCTGATTCGCGTCACTGATTTCGTCCTGGTCCTGGTCCGCGGGAATGTTCCAGGCACCGGACAGCCCGACTGTGCAGAACGTGTCAATCAGGCCCGGCGTGACATCGGATACCGTGAAGCGGTTCGCCGTTTTCGGGAAGCTCGCCTTCGCAAATGGCATGATTTTGGTGATTTTGCCACTCGTGATGAGGATGGCGGAATCGGTAAGAACTTGACCGTTCCCCACATGAATGCGGTTGGCAAAGATGACCGTGGATTTATCCGGGGTCGTGAGCGTGCGGGAACCGGGATCGCCGCCGGTGTCGAATGCTTTCAGCGGAGCCACGGCGGGTACTTTGGGAATCTCCGCCCCGGCGGGGAGCGCGAATCCACCATCGCGGTAGCCCCGCTGTTGGTCCTCGGCGGCATCGAACCGCTTTTTCCCATCGACCCAGGTGGCAAGCACCTTCGTGTAGACCGAGAACGGCTGACCACTGAGGATGACGAAATCGGCATCTTTCCCCGGTTCCAGCGAACCGAGGCGATGATCGAGATGCAGCACCCGAGCCGCCCCGAGTGTGAGGGCGTGCAGGGCTTTGGCTTCCGTGAGCCCGCCGCGCACGGCAATCGCGCCAGTCCGCAAGAGGAAGCGGCTTTCGGTCACGGAATCATCCGTGTTGATGGTCACCGCGACCCCGGCTTTGTCGAGGATCGCCGCGTTTTCATCCAGCAGGCCGACGCACTCGGCTTTCCCACCGGGGCTGTCGAGCAATGTGAGTGAAACGGGAATCTTTTTCTGGGCGATGATGCTGGCGATCCGGTATCCTTCCGTGGCGTGTTGCAGAACCAGTTCAAAGCCGAATTCCGCGGCGAGCCGCATGGCGGTCATGAGATCGTCGGCCCGGTGGCAGTGGAAGTGGACGGTACGTTTGCGTTCCAGAACCTCAACAAGTGGTTCGAGTGCCAGATCGCGTGCCGGCTCGGTCGCTTCCTCGCCCGCTTTTTTCTTCGCACGGTATTCCTGCCATTTGCGTTGATACTCTTTTGCCTTCACGAACTCGGATCGCTGGAGCGCCGCGACTTTCATCCGAGTGAACGGAGCCTGGGATTTGTTGCGGCCGTACCCTTTCGGGTTCTCGCCGTTGGCCATTTTCAAGCCACCGAGAATGACCGTGCCATCGGGAAGCTGCCCCGTCACTTGCATAGCCTCGACCGTGTCCCCCCGCAATTTGCAGTAGAGCGTTTGTCCACCGATGACGTTCCCGGAACCGGGCATGATGTTCGCCGTGGTGACGCCCCCCGCCAGGGCCATGCGGATACCGGGGTCGCCCGGCCAGACCGAATCCGCCGCCCGGACAATCCCTTGCACGGGGCCGCTCATCTCGTTCCCATCCGAATGGGCGGAGACGTTCGGCTTCGCATAGAGGCCGATGTGCGAATGGGTGTCGACCAAACCCGGAATGACGACGGCTCCTTTCAGGTCTGTGACGGACGCTCCGTCCGGGATTTTGGCCGTGTTTCCCGCACTGACCGAGACGATTTTCCCGGCTTGGACCAAGAGTGTCGCTTTTTCCAGGGGTTTGTCCCCGGTGCCGGTGTAGATTGTGGCATTCGTGAAGGCGACGATCGGTTCCGCCGCGGCGGCGTGGGTATTTAGATGGGCCAGGGCGATGACCCCAACAGTCACCCCGGCAAAGACGGCAGGATGCATACATTCCCTCAATTCGACAATGTCGGAACGGATTCGTAGAACCTATCCGATTGAAAGCCGACTCGCCAGAGGTAAGATCGAATCGGAGGAACGTAACTCCGATTCCTTTTTCATATTCGCGAGCCGAGCGTTCCGGGAGGGCGACTCCAATGAGCTTCAAAATGCAGCGGGTGCATGTGTATCACACGGAGGTCAAGGATGAGCCAGGCGGGATCGCCGACAAACTCAAGCCGTTGGCTGAGGTCGGTGCGCAGCTGGAGTATGTGTACAGCCAGCGTTCCGCCAGCCGACCCGGTTATGGTGACCTCTATGTCGCCCCGCTGACCACACAGGTTCATGTCAATACCGCGAAAGATGTCGGTTTGCATGAAGTACAAGAACCCGTTGTCATGCGGGTCGAAGGTGACGACAAGGCCGGGTTGGCCGGGAAGTTGACCGTCGCCTGGGAAACCGCGGGCATCAACCTGCACGGCATGGTGATGTCGGTCCAGAACGGCAAGTTCGTCGGCTATGTGACCTTCGACAGCGTCAACGATGGCAACCGTGCCGCCACGATCCTCGCTGAACTGGGGACGGCCTGAAGTCGTTCCTAGTCCATGGTCCTCAGTCCTTGGTCGGACCAGCGGCATCCCCGGTTTGACCAAGGACACCGGAACCTGGACTCCTTCCATGCCAGTATTCGCTCTTACGCTCTACCACTACGACAATGGGCATCTCGTCTTGCACGCGATGCCCGTGATGATCGGCGTGCTGGCGATCTTTGCCATCGCGTATCGCTACTACTCCGCGTTCCTGGCGGCGAAAGTCGCGGTACTCGACGATCGCCGCGTGACTCCCGCTCACCGATTCAACGATGGTCAGAATTATCACCCCACGAATAAATGGGTGCTGTTCGGCCACCATTTCGCCGCGATTTCCGGGGCCGGGCCGCTGATCGGGCCGGTGCTGGCGATTCAGTATGGCTACATGCCGGGGTTGATCTGGTTAGTTGTGGGGGTGTGTCTCGCGGGAGCCGTGCAGGACATGCTGGTTCTAGCGGCCAGCGTGCGACGGGATGGCAAATCTCTCGCCGAGATTGCCCGCCAGGAATTGGGACGACCTGCGGCAATTGTGGCTTCCGTGGCGATTCTGTTCATCGTCGTCATCGCGCTGGCCGGGCTCGGGTTCGTGGTGGTCAAAGCCCTCGGCGGGGAAGAAGCCAAGCTCCCCGCGGGGATGCGAATCGAACTGGAAGGTTCACAGACATTCCCCAACCCGCTCAACCCTGATCCATCCACCGCCCATCAACCGAACGTGTGGGAGATCCCGGCCGGGGCCAAAGTCCGCTACGCCGCCGATCAACCGGCCATCACCCGCACGGAAGCCTTCCGCATCCGCTATCCGTTGGAAACTCCACCCGAAGTGGTGCCAGAAACCGGCGCGGCCGCGCGAACCGTGGTGACGCTGCCCGCCGGGTGCGTTCAGGTGGTCCCCGGTTCCTCGTGGGGCACGTTCACCATCGCCGCGACGATTCCGATTGCGTTGTTGGTGGGCCTCTGGATGTACCGCCTGCGCCCTGGGAAAGTCGTGGAAGCCTCCTTCATCGGCGGAACGCTGGTCCTTGCCGCGACCGTCGGTGGCAGCCTGATTCCCGGTTCGTCGATTGAGCATTTCTTCTCGCTCAACAAAGAAGAAACCATCTTCGCGTTGTGCTTGTATGGCTTCATCGCCGCTGTGTTGCCGGTTTGGTTGCTCCTCGGGCCACGCGATTACCTCAGTAGTTTCCTCAAGATCGGCACCGTGGCGCTCCTGATTGGCAGCGTCATCATCGCCAATCCGCCCTTGCAGGCACCCAAGTTGAATGAAGTGTTCATCAACGGCGGGCCGACGATGCCAGGCTACATCTTCCCCTTCGTCTTCATCTGCGTGATGTGCGGAGCCGTCAGCGGTTTCCATGCCCTCGTGTCTTCGGGAACCACACCGAAAATGTTGGACAAGGAAACGCAAATTCGGGCCATCGGCTACGGTTCGATGTTGATGGAATCATTGGTCGGCGTGGTCGCCCTCATCGCGGCGGCCTGCCTGCCGCCACAGTTGTACTACGACATCAACATTCCGATCGACAAAGTGCAGACTTATCAGGCTCAGGTCCAGCAGATCAATGAAGAATATGTCCCCAAACTTCCCCCGGCAGCGGGTGATCCCCTGCACGCCGTTGGGACATCGAGCGTGACGCACCTGAACCTGGGCGATGTTGAAGAGAAGGTCGGCGGCGAATCCCTACGCGGACGCACCGGCGGGGCCGTGACTCTGGCGGTGGGCATGTCCGTCATCTTCCACGATGCCTTCCGCTGGCTCGGTGTCACGGGTGATTGGTTGCTGAAGTATTGGTATCACTTCGCCATCATGTTCGAGGCGCTATTCATCCTCACGACGATCGACGCGGGCACCCGCATTGGCCGATTCCTACTGCAAGAGACGGTGGGCCGGGTCTGGGCACCGTTCGCCCGACCGGACTGGTTGCCAGGCTCGATCATTGCCAGTGGGCTCATCACGGCAGGGTGGGGCTTCCTGATTAGTACAGGGGAAATCCTGACCATCTGGCCGATGTTCGGCATCGCCAACCAGTTACTCGCCGCGATGGCCCTGGCACTGGTGACGACCTGGATGGTCAACGTGGGACGAGGCCGCTACGCCTGGGTCACGATCCCGCCGATGCTGTTCGTGGTGGGGACCACGATGTCCGCGGGTGTGACGCTGATTACGGTGTCCTTCCCGGCCATGTACAACGCGGGGAAAGAAGTCGCGGCGGTGCTGAATATCGTGCTGACATTGTTTGTGATGTCCACCGTCGGGGCCGTACTGCTCTGGTCCATTGCCCGCTGGCTGGGTGTCTCCAGCGGTGTGATCCCCACTCGCAGTGAGACAGAGTCCACATGACAGAGTGTGCGATGCGGCGGAACGTGTGGAACGTACTGGGATGAGATCGACCCAATCCCCCCTTGCCCGTGGCACGCGGACTCGTAAGCCATTCTCGACAGGGACTGTTTTCTTCCGCGTGCGGGTGAGCCGATGAGTAACGAGTCGATTGTATCCATCCAGGCCCGAGAAATCCTGGATAGCCGGGGCAACCCGACCCTCGAAGTCGATGTCTTGACCGATGGCGGAGCGTTTGGCCGAGCCGCGGTTCCGAGCGGAGCCAGCACCGGAGCCCACGAAGCGGTCGAACTCCGCGACGGCGACAAAAAGCGCTACCTCGGCAAAGGCACTCTCACCGCCGTGGAAAACGTCAACACCATCATCGCGGATACGCTGATGGGAGAAGATGTCTCGGATCAGGTGCTGCTCGATCGCATGATGATCGAACTGGACGGCACCCCGAACAAGGCGAAACTCGGAGCCAACGCAATCCTCGGCGTGTCGATGGCCTGTGCCCACGCGGCCGCGCACGCTTCGGGAATGCCGCTCTATCGGTATGTCGGCGGCACGAACGCCCGGATTTTGCCGGTCCCGCTCATGAACATCCTCAACGGCGGCAAACACGCGGATAGCACCGTCGATTTTCAGGAATTCATGATTATGCCGGTCGGCGCGGCATCGTTCCGTGAAGCCCTCCGCATGGGAGCGGAAATCTTCCACAGCTTGAAGAAAGTGCTGCACGACAAAGGACTCAACACCGCGGTCGGTGATGAAGGCGGCTTCGCGCCGAACATTCCCTCCGCCGATGAGGCACTCGCCACCATCTCTCAGGCGATCGAGAAAGCGGGCTACAAACTCGGCGATCAGGTGGTCTTCGCCCTCGACGCGGCTTGCACGGAACTGTACGAAGAAGCCAAGCACAAGGGGAAAGAAGGCTACTGCTTCTTCAAGAGCGCCCCGGATAAGATCATCTCCTCCGATGAGATGATCGACCTGTGGGCCGGGCTCTGTGCGAAATACCCGATCCGCTCGATTGAGGACGGCCTCTCCGAAGACGACTGGAGCGGCTGGCAGAAACTGACCGCGAAACTCGGCGGGAAAGTCCAGCTTGTCGGCGATGACCTGTTCGTCACCAACACGGAACGACTCAAACGCGGCATCGCCGAAGGGTGCGGCAACAGCATTTTGGTGAAGGTCAACCAGATCGGCACGCTGACCGAAACACTGGATGCCGTCGAAATGGCGAAGCGGAACAAGTTCACCGCGATCATGAGCCACCGCAGCGGGGAAACGGAAGATGTGACCATCGCCGATCTGGCCGTGGCCACGAACTGCGGTCAGATCAAGACCGGCTCCGCGAGTCGCACCGACCGGATTGCGAAGTACAACCAGTTGCTACGGATCGAGGAACAACTCGGCTCCGCCGCGATCTACGGCGCGGAAGTCCGTCGATAACCCCTTGGCTCGCTCCGTGAGGCGTGGATGCCGACTTGGCTCAGCGATCCCAGTTCGGGGCTGTACACCGGCCTGACGGTGATTTTTGTCATCACCGTTGGGGCGTGGTTCCGTTCTTCACAAACCCGGCGAGTGCATTTCACGGTCGGGGGGATTTTGTTGGCGATTCTCAGCATCCCCATCGTGGATTATCTGGTGGAAAGCCCCCGCGAAGAAGCGGTACGGCGACTCGGCGAGATGGCCACAGCCGCCAATGCCCACCAGTGGGATGCTGTTTTTGCGAACATCTCGGATCAGTTCCGCTACCACTCTTCCGACAAAGCGGCCTTTCGCTCCGTGGTCGTTCCCAATGCGGAACGCCACGGGGCCACGATTCATTTCAAGAGCTTTGACCGCGAGAATGTGGAGATGTTAGCGGAGGACCGCATCCGCATCGGCTGCATTGCCCAGGTGTCCACCCCCGCAGTGGATGTGGTGCCGTACTATGTGGAAGCGGAATTCGGGAACGAATCGGACGGCACATGGCGGATGCGTGGTTTCCAGGTGTACAACATCGCCCAACGGAAACGCGCTGGCGAAGAACGTGTCCCAGGGTTGCCATAAGAATGGGACCGTTCACGCGTTTTGCTTTGGGGACGACGGAGACACGATCTCTGGTGAAATATCCGGGCTACCCGTGTGCCGAGTCAATCATGGTGTGATCCCAGTTGGAATCTCGGCAACTCGTGTCGTACCGAATCCAGTCCGTTCACGATGTCGATGGCTCGACAGAATAACCCCTGGTAGTTCTGGAGCAATCGTTCCAAACGTCTGTTGCTTTTCGTGATCCCCACATAGGTGCGCCAGCGGGACATCCGGCCCAAAGGCAGACGCGGTTGGCCGGGGTCGAACTCCCACGGATGGAAGTAGAGCATTGCCACCGGCAGGGAGAGGCGGTGCTGTTGGGCGATGCCGCGATCCATGCAGAACGGCGGGAACAACCGAAAGTATCCGCCACCCGCCACCGGCAAATTTTGCCCGGCCAGTCGCCAGGTCGTCGGCGGGAGTTCGAGCAGCGAACGGCTTGGCCCGGCCACGAGAAACGGTGTGCGTGGGGCATCCGGGACACCATAGCGATCGTGCCGTACCGGGAAGATGGAGGAATCGTACCGTAGCCCACATTCGGCCAGCACATCGACCGCCCAGGCCGTTTGCCGGGTCACGCTGAATGTCGGAGCCCGATACCCCACGACGGGCGTACCGGACACCTCTTCCAAGGCTTCTCGACTCTGCACCAGATCACGGCGGAAGGATTCGGGTGTGAACGTGTGGACCCGGCGATGGTCCCAACCGTGGGAACCGATCTCATGCCCCGCCGCGGCGATGTCGCGGATCAACCCTGGGTGCGTGCGTGCGATTTCCCCAACGATGTAGAAGGTGGCTCGCACCCGATACGCCGCCAAACGATCCAGAATCCGCCGGGTGGTTTCCTCCATGCGCACGGCGTAGGTCGCTCGTTGATCGGATGGGCAGGAGAGGGCCGCGGCGGCTTCAATGCGGTGATGCTCTTCCACATCAAAGCTCAGCACCACCGTGGGTTGCGTCGGCGCGTGTTCCGCAACAGATACCGCGGTGGATTCTTCAGGGCCAGCCTCTGTCCTTCCTGGGACCGTTGCGGTTCGAGAACGTGGCGAAGTCGTGGTGAACGTCATCCCGGACGCGATCATGAGAGCCTCTCGCAGAATCGGCTTAACCTGGGTCTACAGTGTGGTACAATGTCCCCCTCACGCTGTTGGTGTTACCGGATGGAACCGGCCCCGATCCAAATCGGGTTACCCCCAGGGATGCGCTCATGATGCACCAGCCCGTCCGAAAGTTGAAGGTCAAGCGACTGATTTTCCTGCTCACCGTGGTTCTGACTCTCGGCGGTGGGAGCTTTTTGCTCCATCACTACCAGGAACGCCGTCAAGCCGGGACGCTGCGGGACCGTGCCGAGGCCGCCGTGGCCGAGAAGGACTGGGAAACGGCCAGTTCGCTCTACAAAAGCTATCTCAACTACCGCCCCGGCGACATCGCGGCCATTGCCGGATACGCGGATTGCCTCGAACAGCAATCGGCCAAGAAACCCGCCCTGGCCCGGCAAACCGCGATCGTCCGGGAACAGCTCGTGCGGCTCGACCCGCACCGCCTCGCTGACCGTAAAAAGTTAGCCCAGCACTACCTGGAAAACCGCCACTACCCGAATGCCCGCGAGCATCTCGCTTATCTGCTCAGTCCCTCTGAGGGAGGATTGCAGAATGATGCGAACATTCTCGAAATGGCGGCTCAGTGCGAAGCCCGCGATGGCCGCAACTTCACCGAAGCTGTGAAATATCTGGAACGCGCGTTGCAGACCGGCCACGCCTCAACGGATGCCTACCTGCACCTGGCCTTGACGCTGCAAAAAGAGATCAACACCCCAGAAGCCCAGGAACGAGCCGCCGCCGTTGTCGCGGAACTGATTGCCGCGAAACCCGATGACGTGAACGCCCGGTTGGCCCGTGCCCAATACTACGTCCAAACCAGCGAACCCACGAAAGCCCGCATCGACATCGACCATGCTTACGAACTCCCCGGCGGGAACAAGAACCCCGATGTGCTGCTCGCGCGGGCCGAACTCGCCATCTGGACTGATGACCTTCCCAGCGCGAAAAGCGTCCTGACGCAAGCGACCGCCGCCCTACCCGATGATCTGCGATTGCGGCTGCGACTCGCCGAGGTGTTGGAACGATTGAACGAACTGGAAGCCGCTCGCAAAGTCCTCGCGGCCACGCCCCAGCCAGACAAACTCAGCGATGTCGCTTCCGTGGAAATCGCGGATCGGCTTCTGGACCTCGGCGATAGCTCAGCGGCCCTCCACCGTGCGGAGCAACTGCAAAAGGCTCCTGACACGCAGTTCCTCGCCGATTATCTGCTGGGCCGCGTCCGGCTCAGTCAGGGGGACTGGCCCGCCGCACGGACGCTGTTGAAGGCATCGACGACCGCACTGGCTCGGATGCCCGGTTATCATCTCAAGGCATTGCTGGGCATCGGCCAGTGCTACAGCCTCGCGGGGAACCCGGATCAGCAACTCGCCGCGTTCTCGGCTGCCCGACAAATCAACCCGGCTTCGGTCCCCGCGCAACTTGGTCAGGCCGATGCGCTGGCCAAACTCGGCCGAGCCGCTTCCGCCATCGCCATCTATCGCTCCCTGATGGCGGCTGTCCCCGGTGCGCGGGCTCCGTTGTGCCGATTGCGTCTGGCGGAAATCCTGGCCCAACCGGAGTCCGCGCGCAAATGGGATACCCTTACCGAGTCCTACGGTCCCGCGCCGTATCCCCCGGAAATTGAACTGGTCCGCTCGAGTGCCGCCTATTTCCACGGCCAACCCGCCGAAGCGGAAACGATCCTGACCGAAAGTATCCAGCGGACCCCCAACGATGCCCGGTTGCACGCCGCGTTGGCTGTGCTGCGCGGGGAAAAGAAACCGGCTGACGGACTGACCGTACTCGCGGACGCGGAAAAGACGCTGGGCGATCAACTGCCATTGCGGCTCGCCCGTGCCCAACTGCTCGCCCGGAACCCAGACACGCCCGCATCAGCCGTCACGGCCCTGGCCGAGAACAGCGCTGGGTTCAGCCGGGCCGACCGTCATCAACTGGCTTCTAGCCTCGGGGCGGTTCTCGCTTCGCTCGGGCATCGCTCCGCCGCGATCGACCTGTATTCCCGTGCCGTGGCGGAACTGCCTTTTGACATCGCCAGCCGAATCGCACTCTTTGACCTCGCTTTGATGGAGAAGCGTACCGCCCTCGTCTCGCGGATGATGGACGAAATCGGCAAACTCGATGGCGCGGATGGTCCTTCCCACCTCATGGTCGAGGTCGCCCGTGGTATCACCACAATCCAACCCGGCGACAAGGCAGCCATGACCGCACTGCGGGACAAACTCCAACACGCCCTGGCCCGCCGGGAAAGCTGGGGTCGCCTCTTCGTCCTTCAAGGCGACCTCGACATGTTGGATAGCCAACCCGATGCCGCGTTGCAGAACTATCGGCAAGCGATGGCTCATGGCGAACGGACAGACTTCCTGGTACGCAAATTGGTCAGACTCTTGCTCGATCGTCAACATCATCCCGAAGCCCTCGCGATCCTGACCCGCGTCGGCCAGGAATCCGTGTTGGCTCCCGACATGGCCAAACAGCTCGTCTTGCTGAAATCCGTGATGAGCCCCGACCGTGACCAGAACCTGAACTGGGCGCGTTCGGGTGAGATGGGCCGTTCGCGTGACTACCGCGATCACCTGTTCCGGGCTACCGTCTTCGCGGTCAACAACGCCCCGCAGGAAGCCAAGGCCGCTTTGCAGAAGGCCGTCACCCTGAACGACACCGCGCCGGAACCGTGGGTGGCGTTGGTACGTTTCCTGGCGGCGAACGGCCAGAAAACCGAGGCGATGGCCGCCTACCAGCAGGCCACGCAGAAACTCCGTTCCGGCAAAAAGCCACTCGGCCCCGATGCGGCGGTCATCCCGCTGACACTCGGAGCTTGCCTCGAATTGCTTGGCGAACTCGGCGAAGCCGAAAAACTCTATCGAGAAGCGTACACGCTCGCCCCGACCGATCCCGGAACCGTCCGGCAACTGGTGCTGTTGTTGCAAAGCACCAACCGCAAGGCCGAGGCACAGCAATTGCTGGAAGCGACGATGGCGGAAAAGCACCCACCCGCTGTGCGTCGATGGGCGCGGCGGATGCTGGCCTTCACCCTGATCGCGGGACCGGAAGGATACACCCAGGTTCCCGCCGCGCTGGCCCTCATTGATCAGAACCTGCAAGAAGGCGGCAACCTACTCGATGATCAGCGGGCGAAATCGCTGGTACAGGCGGCCGATCCGTTCCAACGAGCCGATGCCATCGCCGGGTTGACCGAATCCGCGAAAACCGTGCCTCTCGGGCCGGAAGAAAACTTCCTGCTCGCCAAGTTGTACCTGCAAAATGGCGTGCTGGATCAAGCGGAGACGTATTTGCAACTGGCGACCCAGTCCGGCGGCCTCGCTTCTGCCGAGCATCTGGCCCTGCTGACGAAAGTGCAACTCGAACGGGGCAACACCACTGCCGCGCGTTCGACCATCAACCGTCTCAAACTGGCCGCCGCCGGAAGCTGGACCGCTGTAGCCGAAGAGGCGCGTTATCTCGCACGCACCGGGAAGAAGGAAGAAGCGGGGAAACTCGCTTTTTCCGCCGCCGCCCAAGATGAAGCCGCTCACCTGCTCGCGCGAGTGGGGCCGCTTCTCGAAGAAATCGACTGCCCCGCCGAGGCCGAGAAGGCGTACCGCCAGTACGCGGGCCTCGTGACCCGGCCCGATGCGCATGTCCCGCTGGCTTCGTTCTACCTGCGTCAGGGTCGCCCCGCGGAAGCGATTGCCTTGGCTCGATCGCGTGCCGCCGATTGCCCCGTGGGTACGACGGCACGCCTCCTCTCCGGCGCGGTGCGTTCCCGTCCGCCGGAACTGGTGCAAGCCGCCGACAAGGGAACCTGGGATCAAACCGTCACCAACGCGGTTGCCTGGGTTGATGCAAAACTGTCGCAGGAACCCGACAACGCGGATTTGCTGTTCGCGCGAGCGGAACTGCACGATGCGGTGGGACGTTTCGATGATGAAGTGCGTGCCTACGAAGCGGCCCTGTTACGGGCACCGGATCAGGAAGTGTATTTGAACAACCTGGCGTTGTTGTTGGCGGTTCACAATCACGATGCTTCCGCCCGACCGCTGGACCTCATCAACCGGGCCATCGCCAAGCGAGGGCCGCAACCGTATTTCTTGGATACGCGGGCCGTGGTTCACACAGTCGCGGGGCGGTTGGAGGAAGCCCGCCGGGATCTGGAAGTCGCGATCTCCCTGGCCCCCCGTCCGGTGTACTTCTTCCATCTGGCGCTGACGCACGACAAGTCGAATCAGACGCAACCGCGCGATGCGGCCCTGGCCGAAGCCGTGCAGCGCGGGCTCACCAAAGCGATGCTCCACCCGAAAGAGTGGGGCGAATATGAACGGCTTGTGGGTTCCCAGAAGAAATAGTCCCCGAGTCGCCCCGCTGAGCGGTTGTCCGGCCTCAGCGGGGTTTCCGCGTGCGTCCCATCCGAGAAGCCGCGGCAGTATCGCTATCGGCCAATTTCCAATCGCAGTGCCAAGTCTTCCGCAAGTCCCGCGGCTCGGATCGCTTGGAGCGTTTCTTCCAGTGCGTACTCTTCCCGGTGAAACGTCACGGTATTGGCCTTGCGATCCCAGACCGCAAACGCGGTGCGGGGGTCGCCATCGCGTGGTTGCCCGACGGAACCGGGATTGACCAAGGCAATCTCATCGGGAACGAACAGTTTGAGCGACGCGGGGGCACTTTTCCGCACAGTGCCATCAGCGGTACGGAGATAGACGAATTGAATATGACTGTGACCATGAAAGCACACGGCATCCCGTGCGGCCGCCAACGTGTCCAGGTTGGATTCGTAAGTCAATTCGTACACATAGCCGCTAAACCGATCCGGGCAGCAGGGAGAGCCATGCACCGCCACCCAGGATTCCCCACGCGCATCGACCACGAGTTGCCGTAACCAGGCGCGTTCCTCCGCGTTGAGTTGCTCGATCGTCCAGGCGATCGCCTCGCGGGCAAATCGGTTGACGGAAGGGTCGATCTCCCCAGATCCCACCAGATCATCGTGGTTCCCACGGAGCAGAATCGCATGGGGCAAGGACGCGATCATCTGGATGCGTTCACCGTATCATTTGCCGTGTGGGCATCCTGTATCTTTTGGTATATTTCAGCGGCAAGAACAAATCCGAAAGGCGAGTCTGACAATTCCCTCTTTATTGGTGAAATATCCGGGCTAACTCACCATTTCATACCGTGTGACACAAGAACTTCGGTCATTTTTCCGTATGTGCACTTGACCAATCCTATGTTATTCGCGTACCAGTACTGGTGTACTTCTCGCGAGTTTTTGGAACATACCACTGACTCGATATGAATACACTTAAAAGTTCCCGCGGGCGTTTTAATATTTTCGACACCCACACATGTATTGTTTCCGAATACAGAACTCTTGTGACCCCATTCCCATCCTTTGCCTTTAGCAAGCGGAAAAACAAGGGGCCAATACGGATCATCAACTTTCTCTCCACCTGCAACAGGCATACAAACGCCATTTGAAGATATTTCAAGAATCTCACACTCTTCTTCGAATGGGATTTCATCTAATACAGGTGATATGACAATCTCAACAGCTTTTTTCCCCACGATCGATCGTGTAATGATTTTCCGGTGTAAGCTGCCATTTAAATTATACGTCCACTTGTACCCCTTTGCAGATGGGAAAGCTACTTGTTTTGGTATAACCTCGGGTGGAATTGGCGTAGCCAGACATTGTGCAATTGAATATAATATCACACAGGAAAGTGCGGAATAACAAGACAGAAAAAATGCTGCTTTACGACTACCAAATTGTCCCAGATAGGTAGACAATATCATGTGTTTGTTCTTTTTGTAAGTGTTAGCGCAGTTGTACCTTGATGGTCCCAGACTCCCTTGACTCCACGACTTACAGAAGAAGGGTCTTGCATAAGAATTTATTCGAAGGCAACTCCTAGTCAGTATAATCTTGTGCGAAAACTCTGTGGTTGGTGTCGGAGGCGATTCCGGCACAGGCGGCCCGGTGTGCCGTCTGCGCCAGATTGGAGACAACGCACCGAAAGATCCGATCCTCAATCATTCGCCTGGGGTTTCACCACGCGAACGCCGATGCGAGCGGCGAATCGGGCTTTTTGGGCGGCATTCAGTTCGTCGATGTAACGATCCCGCACCGCTTCAATCCAGCGGATTTTCCGATCGCCATAGTCCGTTGCCACACGCACCAGGACCGGCGCGGGAATGGTGAACGCTTCTTGCACCACGGCATCCAATTGTCCCGCGTGCCGGACTTCTCGGTATTCCACACCGTAGGCTTGTGCGAGTGCCGCGTAGTCCAATCGTGCCAGATGAGTAGCGGTCGTCCGCTTGTACGCCGGTTTCTGCAACATCTGCATGTAATGGTGCGAACGATCATCCAAAACGAAGACACGAATCGGCAAGCACTCCCGCGCCGCGGTCGATAACTCTTGGGCGGCCATCAACAGGCAACCATCGCCGGTGAGCGTCGCCACGGGGCGGCCCGGCCAAGCCCGCTGGGCTCCAATCGCCGCGGGGGTCGACCAACCCATCGACTGATTATCAACCGGGTTGCAGTACGTCCGTGGTTGCCGTACCCGATGATATTGCGCGGCCAGATGCTCCGTCGCGGAGACATCGGTGAAGAACAGCCCCCCTTCGGGTAAATGTCGGCTAATCGCCGCGACGGTTGCCAAGGGATCGACACCACACGGGCACGCGGGGATCGCGCAGAGATCCTGGGCTTCTTCCGCCTTGAGCTTGGCAATGCGTTCGACCAACTTGGTGTCTGCGGGACGGCGGAGACGTTCTGCACACCCCAGCACTTGACTCAAAAATAGTCCCGCATCGGCATGAACGCAGACATCGGCAGGCATCACCTTGCCGAGATTGGCCGCGTTCGCATCCACATGGATGACCGTTTTGGGCCGGGGGTTGCCGTAAAAGCCGGTACTCACCTCGCTGAACTTCACACCAATGGCCAGCAGGCAATCGACACCCGAATGGAACGGATGCAGTTTATCACGCTGAAACACCTTTTCGGCTGTGACTGTCGCATGAGCGCCGTACCCCCAACCGACCGCGAGCGGATGGCATTCGTCGATGACACCCTTGCCCGAAACACTGGTCGCTACGGGTGCTTGTAACAGTTCCGCGGCTGCCGTGAGGGCGGTTCCAGAATCCATGCAGCCATAACCCGCGTAGATACCGACACGGAGTTTCGGATTCGCCAGCACCGCCAGGGCCGTTTCCACCGCGTTTTCATCAAACGGCAACGCGGGCAGCCCCAGCGGCGGAGAATCGCAGTGCGCTTTCTCGATGAACAGATTGTACGGAATCACCACGGCGGTCGGGCCGGGTTCCCCGCTGACCGCCACGGCGAACGCTTGCCGAATCGCCTGCGGAATCTCCTGAACGTGCGATACCGTAATCACACACTTCGTCACAGGCTTGAGCAAAGCCGCCTGATCGAGAGAATGGACCTGAAAAGGCCGGTAGTCGTCTCCGTTGGCCACGTCGCCGACGATCGCCACGACCGGCGAGGAATCGAGCAGCGCTTCACCAAGCCCGGTGAGAATGTTCGTCACACCCGGCCCCGGTACGACGCTGACCACACCGGGCCGCCCGGTACTCCGTGCGTAGCCGTCCGCCATGCACGCGGCTGAGAACTCGTGCGTCACCAGCAAGTAGGGCACACCGCGGGACTTGAACTCATCCCAAAGCTCGTTCTCCTGCGCTCCGGGAATGCCGAAGACGCAGCCCACGCCCTCGGCCCGCAGCGTCTCGGCGACGGCTTGGGCTCCGGTGAGCTTGCCGCGGACCCAGCCATCCGGTCGGCGGAACCGATCCAGGGGGCGTGCCTCTACCGACACAGGCGTGAGCGCGACCGCGGCTGCTCCACCGGCAATGGCTGTCGTGTGCAGGAACGAACGACGGGAAAACGACCAATCCATGGCGCAACCCCTGGGTGTGCTTCCGTGACAATCACACAGGGAGTATCGGTCTTGCAGATCGCGAGACGTTGACGGGAAATCGCGGATCAGCCATGCGTATCGAACACACAAGCCCACTCGTGCGGACGAGCGGGCTTGTGCGAATTGTGCCGGATATATCAATTCAGCAGATTACACGATCTTATACTTGGCTGGCAGCGGGACCGGAGCGGTCTTGAGGCTGGCTTCCAGGGTCAGGTTCGTGGGCTTGAGTTCGGTCTTGGCGTTGAGAACCTGATCCCAGGTCAACGTCTTCCCAGAGTAGGCGGCTTCCCGACCCAGAATCGCGGTCATCGTGCTGTGGGCCACGCTTTCCAGCTCGTTCAGCGGCTTGCCGGAACGGATACTCTGGATCATGTCGATGTGTTCCTGGACATACGGGCTCACGCTGGTGTCCTGGCCCGCTTTCTCTTTGTTGATGAGGTAGCGGTTGACCTGCGAGAAACCTTTGCTGCCATAGACCGTTTCGGACACATCGTTCCGAATGCCGGGAATGTGCGCGCAGTAGCTGTACAGCGGTACGCCGTTGGGGTATTCGTACTCGACCGCGAAATGGTCCCAGATCTGGCCAGCGGTTTCCGGCGGGCCTTCTGGCCGGTAAGCCCGTGCCCCAATCGCGGTGGCTTTGACCGGGTGGGCACCCATGATCCAGTTGATCACGTCCAGGTTGTGAACGTGCTGTTCGACGATGTGGTCACCGCACATCCAGATATAGTGATACCAGTTGCGAATCTGGTAATGGGCATCGGCCTCGTCCTTCATCCGCTGGCGGAACCAGATGCCGGTGCCGTTCCAGGAACAGCGTGTGGAAACGATGTCGCCGATCGCGCCGCTGCGGATTTTGTCGATCGTTTCGATGTAGCCCTTCTGGTGTCGGCGCTGCGTGCCCGCGACGACGGCCTTGCCGTTCTTTTTCGCTTCTTCGACGAGTTCCAGGCATTTCCGAATACCGGGGCCGTCCACCGCGACGGGTTTTTCGGTGAAGACGTGTTTCTTGGCTTTGATCGCGTATTCCAGATGGTCCGGGCGGAAGCCGGGCGGCGTGGCGAGAATGACGAGGTCCACGCCGCTATCGACCACCTTCTTGAAGGCATCAAGCCCGGAGAAGACACGATCACCGAGGTTGACCCGGTTTTTGAAACGGTCGCCGTACTGCTTGGCGCGAGACTTGGCGACATCCTCGAAGACATCGCCCATCGCGTACAGTTGGATCGATGGGTCGGCGCTCATGCTGTCGCCGATGGCACCGCTGCCCCGGCCACCGCAACCGATCAGGCCGACTTTGATGATGTCGGCACCTTTAGCATGAACCGCGGTCGGAATCGCGGAAACAGCTGCGGCGGTCGCCCCCGCGACAAGGAACTCTCGACGGTCAGAATGTGCGCAAGACATGAGATAGGCTCCTGAGAAAAGGATTTTGCTAACATACCTCAAAAGGCAAGAGAAACGCAAACACCAAAACGAACCCGTCATCTCGCATGGAGTCTCGCGGGATACGGCGGGGTTCCTCTTGGTGTATACAGTGGCTGCTCTGCGGGTTTATTCCCCTTTCTTCCAGACCATCGGTTTGATACCGATCAGTTCGGGATATTCTTCCACGGGCAGAGCAACGCGGAAGCCCACAACATCCATCCGGGTCAGCCACCAGATGCTCCGGGGGAACTGGGGATCGTGCTTCATCCAGCTTTTATCCGAACCCCGGCGGGCAGCACTGCGAAGGCGGTCGGCTTTGTCGGCCCAGGAACCCCCACGCACCACATGGCCCCATTTCGCTTCGGTCAACTTGTTGAACGGGTTGAGCGAGAGCTTGTCGGTGGGGGATTGCGCGTAGAACTTGGGATCCCAGTGATCGAGGCACCATTCCCAGAGGTTGCCATGCATGTCGTGCAGGCCGAACTTGTTGGGCTTTTTGGTGCCGACTTTGTGGGTCGTGGGCAGGCCGTCTTGGGCGCGGACGCTGCTGGCATCCGTATCCTTGTCGGTCGCGGAGTTATCGAGGAACCAGGCGTAATCTTCGAGTTTTTCGGTTTTCGGGTCGAAGCTGTACGGCCCGGTGCTACCGGCTCGGCAAGCGTATTCCCACTCGGCTTCGGTTGGCAGGCGGAACGGGAGCTTGGTCTTCAGCCGGAGCCAGTGGCAGTACATCATCGCGGCGTGGTGCGACATGCACAGGGCCGGGTGCCCATCCTGGCCGTGGTCGTAGAGTTCATCGACATAGGTGTTCGTGGGCCGGGTGATGGCATCGGGCGTGAGCTTTTTCTGGACATCTTCGGGGAAGTCGATGATGTCTTTGACTTGATAGAGCGATTCATCTTTCCAGAAGGCGTAATACTGATCCCAGGTGGTTTCGACTTTCGCCATCCAGAACGGGCGGATTTTCACGGGGTGCTGTGGCCCTTCATCGGGCAGGCGGCCCGCTTCGGATTCCGGGCTGCCCATCTTGTACTCGCCACCGGGGATGTACATCATCTCAATCGCAACGCCGGTGTCACCGATATTCTGGGTGAAATTCTTCGGCGGCAGATCGACCTTGGCGGGAACCACGGGGGCGGGTGGAATCCCCGGCTCCCCATCGCCCGGCGCAATCCCGGCCAGCATGAGGATTCCAAGAGCAGCCGTCCAGAGGGTAGCTCGATGGGACATAAGTGCTAGATTCTCCGAAGACATTGTGTCTGTCAATGCGTTGGGTGTCGATACGCCGCGGATTTGGAGGATTCTCCCCATGCGGGTCAGAAACGTCGCATTCTTTTGTTGTATCAGTATTTTTGGGAATGTCAGCACACTATTCGCCGCTGATCCCGCTCCTCAGCGGTTGACCTTTGATTCCCGGCACATGGGAACGACCTTCCGCATCGTGCTTTTCAGTGCGGATGCTCAAAAAGCGGAAACCGCCGCCCAGGCCGCGTTTACCCGAGTCCGGGAACTCGATCAGATCCTCTCCGATTATCACCCCACCAGCGAGTTAATGCGGTTCTGCACGGCGAACGATTCCGCACCGGGGAAGCCCCAGCGGATCAGCGCGGAACTGATGCAGGTGCTGACGGAAGCTCAGGAACTCGCGCGGAAGTCCGACGGAGCCTTCGACGTGACCATCGGCCCGCTGAGCCGCATGTGGCGGCTGATTCGCCGGACACAACAACTCCCGAAGCCGGAGGAACTCCGCACGGCTCAAGCCAAAGTCGGTTGGCGCAATCTGGTCCTCGACCCCACTGCGAAAACCGCCGCGCTGAAGTTGTCCGGTATGCGGCTCGATCTGGGCGGTATCGCCAAGGGGTACGCCGCCGATGCGGCCCTTCAGGTACTGGCACGGCACGGTTTCATCCGAACGCTGGTCGCCGCGAGTGGGGATATTCGCGTCGGCGATCCGCCACCGGGGCAGGACGGCTGGACGGTCGAAATCGCCCCGCTTGGCCAGGGGATGCCCGCGCGGTTCGTGAAACTGAAAAACGCGGCCGTCTCGACATCCGGGGATCTGGTGCAATCCGTGGAAATCGACGGCGTGCGGTATTCTCACGTCCTCGATCCAAAAACCGGCCTCGGACTGACCGGGTTTCGCAGTGTCACCGTGATCGCCCCCACGGCCACGCAATCGGATGGTTACTCCACGGCCGCGAGTCTGTTGCCACCTCAAAAGGCGTTGACGCTGGTGGAGAGCATTCCCGGAGCCCAGCTATACATGGTGGTGAAGGCGAACGCCACGGCACAGCCGATCATTACCCAATCTAAAAATTTTCCGAATTGACGGACTAATACTCTTAAATTTAGGCGTTCTTTTGTGATGTTCACCCCAAGAGTTGTGCAAACTCCGCGGCGTGTTGGTCGCGTTGTGCGGCGGTGGGTTCGACGAATGTGACATGACCAATCTTGCGACGCGGGCGCGGGCCTTTGCCATAACTGTGTAACTTCGCGGCTGGTAGCGCCAACAGTTGCGGGATGGGCGGGTGATGGCCAATAAGGTTGAACATCGCGGAATACCCACGCGGCTCCGTGCTGCCGAGCGGCAACCCCAGTACGGCCCGCACATGGTTCTCGAACTGGCTCGTCACGGCTCCTTCAATCGTCCAGTGGCCGCTGTTGTGGACACGCGGGGCCATCTCATTCGCCAGCAGTTGCCCGCCATCCTGGAACCACTCAATCGCCAACACGCCGACATATTGCAACGCATCCAGAATCCGCAAGGCGTACTCCTGCGCCCGCTCGGTCAGTTCCTCGGCGGTGTCCGTCACTGGGGCGAGCGAGCGGTACAGCATCCCTTCTCGGTGTTCGTTCTCGGTCAACGGATAAAAAGCAGTTGATCCCTCACGGCCACGCACGCAGATTAGGGAAACTTCTCGATCGAACGGCACAAACCCTTCGAGAATGAGCGGTCGTCCACCGAGAGCCACCCAGGCGGTTTCCGCATCGGCTGGGGACCGCAAGACGTACTGCCCTTTGCCATCGTAGCCGAATCGCCGGGTTTTCAGCACGGCAGGCAGGCCGATGGACTGTAAAGCGGCATCAAAGTCGGCTCGGGTTTCGACTGCCGCGAACGGTGGCACCGGCACGCCCAGATCCCGCAGGAATGACTTTTCGATCAGGCGATCTTGCGAGACTTCCAAGGCTTGCGGCGGCGGAAACACCGGCACCCGCTCCGCGAGCCAGCGGGCGGAGGCCACCGGCACATTCTCAAACTCGAATGTGACCGCATCGCAGGATTGAGCGAGTTCGTAGAGGGCACGGTAATCTTCATACTCGCCGACGATGTGTGGGCAGACCTGACCCGCGCACGGATCGGTAGCCGGGTCGAGTACCGTCGTCCGCACCCCCAGCGGATACCCCGCCAGCGTGATCATCCGCCCCAGTTGTCCGCCACCGAGAATTTTCAGCTGCATCAGAGAGTATCGCCATCTGCAGGTTAGGGCCGCGTGTCACGCAATCCATCATCTCAACGACCCCACTCAGCCGCAGGAGGGCTTGGGGACATTCTACCTAGGAAAGCCGTCGTGCCCCCGCTGTCGGCTGCAGCGTCTGGTTCGGCAGTCTGCATACCACTCGTCGAACGACTCGTACTCCAGTTTGTCCTCGGTCGCCAAGTTCTCCGCGACCGTGGAGTCCGGGTCCATGTAGATGACCCGCGGGGGCGACGAGCGGAGGTTATAGGCGAAGTAGTCGCCACACCCGTTAGACGCGAACGCTACCAGGAACGGCGGCCAGCGGTTCCAGCGGTCGGAGGCGTGCAGGAACTCGTTGACCCCAACCCACCGCAGCAGTTCGTAGGGCGAGTCCAGCACTAGGAAGTCGCACCACTCGTGGACCGGGTCGGTCGGGTCGAGCATGGCCTGCCGATGCCGGTCCGGGAGCGTGACACCGAGCCGGGCTTCCGCTTCCGCGAGTTCCACGCCGCAAAGTCCTCCGCCGCCGAACACACAAGCCACCAACCGAGCGGCCTACTTGGACTTCATATCGCGGAAAGCCGTAATGGCCACTCGGTCTGCTGTAGCGGACTGTTCGGCCTGGCTTGATTGCTGACCGGAACAGCCTGCTAATCAATCCTCCGGCCCCGAGAACGTCTGATTCCAACTCCGATACATCAGGCCGCCAGTTACCTGCTGGAGCGCACTCTGGACTACAATCAGAGTATTGATCTCGTCAAGCACCTCGTCCAAACTCTCGAAGGTGATCTCGATGTAGGTGTCGCACCCAGCGATCAGTCCCCTATGCTCTTGGTCCCGGCTATCCATCAGGCGACTCGCCAGAATCTCGGCAGCTTCGCCGCGTTCAATCGAGACGTACAAGACCGGGCCATCATCCCCCCATCGCAAGGCGAACGGTTGCTTCTCGCCCGTGACAGTCACTCCGTCGTCATCAAGCACTTGCTTGAGGCGATCGGGCGTGAACTTTCTCTCCGGGTCGCGGAAGAAGAATAGGCAGAGGTTTGGATGGATGAAGAAAACCAACTCCAGCCCTCTACTTCTGAGGCCGAACAAGTCGTTGAATAGCAATCATATCGTTCACCGCCTTCATGGCAGGGAAATCCACGCGGCAATTGTATTCTTGTCTTACCCCCGCGGGTCCGGGTGGTCGAGGACGGCGCGGGTCTGGCGTTCGCGGTAATCCTTCAGCGTGTCGCGGATCGCCGGGTACTTGTTCGCCAGGATCGCCGCCGCCAGCAGGGCCGCGTTGATGGCTCCCGCCTTGCCAATGGCCAACGTGCCGACCGGGATTCCCGCAGGCATTTGCACGATCGCCAGCAAAGCATCCTGACCGCGTAAGAAGGAATGTTCCGTGGCCACGGGTACGCCCAGCACGGGCAACCAAGTCTTCGCCGCGCACATGCCGGGTAAGTGGGCGGCTCCCCCGGCTCCGGCGATGATGACTTCCAGACCACGTTCGGCCGCTTCTTCCGCATAGCGGTACAGTTTGTCCGGCGTGCGGTGGGCGGAGACGACCTCGGTTTCGTGCGGAATGCCGAGGCCGACGAGCGTTTCCACCGCGTGCCGCATCGTCTCCCAGTCCGAACGGGAGCCCATGATGACACCTACGAGCGGTTTTGCGGGGTCCATAACCGATTCCCTGTACGATTGTTGCTGAGGATTCTACCCACTCGACCGGCCACAGTCCTACAAAAGCCGGTAACTGGACGCATCGCAACCTTCAGGAACCGTATCATGGCCGCTCTCACCATCAAACCCAGCTCGGCTGGCCTGGATTTCGTCGCCCTCGGGGCACTCGTGCATCGGCTCGATCCGGGGATTCTCCCCTTCCGCAAGAGCCGCAGCTTTGAGGTTCACGTTTCCGGCGGGGAATACAACGTCGCCGCGAACCTGCGGGATTGCTTCGGCTTGAAAACCGCCATCTGCACGGCCATGCCCCGCTACCCAATTGGGGAACTGGTTCAGGCGCGGGTTCAAGAAATGGGCGTGATCCCGCACTACAAGTTCTTCGAGCATGACGGCGTGCGAGGGCCGAACATCGCCACGGTGTACTCGGATCGCGGGGCGGGCGTGCGGGCTCCGGTCGTCTTCTACAATCGCTCGAACGAAGCGGGTGCCTTGCTGAAACCGGGCGATTTTGACTGGAATAGCATTTTTGCCTCCGGTGTCCGCTGGTTCCACTCCGGCGGCATTTTCGCGGCACTCTCGGAAACCACGGCGGAACTCATCATCGAAGGGATGAAAGCCGCCAAAGCCGCCGGGGCCGTGACCTCGTTGGACCTGAATTTCCGGGCGAAGCTGTGGAAAGCCGCCGGGGGGGAAGGCCGAGCCGTCGAAACCATGCGACGTATCGTCGAGCATGTCGACTGCCTGGTCGGCAACGAAGAAGACCTACAAAAAGGGCTTGGCGTGCAGGGGCCAGAAGTGACGCACAAGTCCGAGTCCAAGCTCAACCCGGAGCAGTTCTTCGGGATGATCGACGTGATTACGAAGACATTCCCCCAGGTGAAACTCGTCGCCACGACACTCCGCGAGGTCCATACGACCAACCGTCATGATTGGAGCGCGGTTCTCTATCTGAACGGTCAGAAGTACGTCGCCCCGACAACGCATCTGGATGTCGTGGACCGCATCGGCGGGGGCGACGGTTTCGCGGCGGGGCTGATTTACGGCTTGCTGGCGGGCCGTTCACCGGAAGATGCCCTGCGGCTCGGGTGGGCGCACGGCGCACTGCTCACCACCTTCCCCGGCGACACCACAATGGCGAAACTGGAAGAAGTGGAAGCCTTCGCCCAGGGCGGCTCCGCCCGCGTGCAACGCTGAGCGATAAGCCCCAAGGCTCATGGAGCCACCAGGAGACGCTGGTCACAGAGTCCGGCCAACAGCAAAGCGAGATCACAACCCCTCTGCCGCACGCGGTCGATTCCTACTGGATCAGGTGCGTTCCGGGCGGCAGCGGGTGTTCGGCCAAGTCTTCCCATTCTCGGCGGACTTCCCGCAAACCGTAGGCACAGATTTCAAATTGGTCGCTCAATCGCCGTAGGATGGCCGCTTCATCGTGGAAGCGGTCACCTTCAAAATCGCTGGCGATGCGGTAGGAACGCTTCCCCAGCACCGTAAAATTGACCAGATGATCCTTGCAGGAACGGCGTTGATGGCGGTCGACGGACTCTGGGAACACGCCGGACCAGTACAGGGCGAAGTCGCCAATGTGGCGGTGATACTCCCGGTAGGTGCAGCCTTCGGCGGGGAGTTTTTGGGCTTCCACCAGCATTTCGACCAAGTCGCCGAGCCGCTGTCCGTGTTCACCCCGCAGACGGTAAATGTCGTCGGAGTGGAGAAAACGCCCCAGTAAGTTGGTCAGGTAGTCGATGAGCGGTGGGTCCGCGACACCGAGGGTGGTTTGAAAGGCGTGTTCGGTCAAGCCCGCGAACAATCGTTGCAGCGGGTGGCTATTAGGTGGTTCCCACATGGGCGGGATCCTCGAATTGTCAGAAGGAGATAGGCGGTGATCGACCCATGTTGCGTGTGGAACAGGGTCTATTCAATGGTAGCCGCCGCTTTCTACAAAATCAAATAGCGATCGGCAAGAGTAAAAATGGAAGAAAGTCTCTGTCGGCATAATCGGAACGGCTCATACCCGAGGCTGTCAGAAAACCGGGGGCGAAAGTCCCCGGTTGGGCTTCCCATCACCAGGAACAGGTATCAAGCGTACCGATCCCGGAGCCGTTGGGCCACATCCGCGATGGTGCGGAGTTTGGCTTCCGCGACGGTAGCCGAGGCGATGGGGTTATCGGCAAAGGTAGCGAACCCACAATCGGGCGTGAGCCGAACCCGGTGCGCCCCAAATAGTTGCACGGCCCGTTCGGCCCGTGCGAGGACTTCTTCCGCGCTTTCCACCGTGTCGAGTTTCTGATTCACGACTCCCACGCCGATTTGCAATTCGGGCGGGAGATCGGCCAGCACTTCCAATTCCCCCGCGCGGGGTGTGCAGAGTTCCAGAAACAACGTCCCCACGGGCAGATCGCGGAACAGCGGCACCAAGGGGCGATAATCCCCCGCGAGCGCCACCCGTTCATCTTTGGACCAGTTTCCTCGGCACATGTGCATGGCCACCCGTTCCCGTGGGAAACCGGCCAGCGTCCGATGCAGCAAATCCTGGGCGAACGCGAGTTCCTCGGTCGGGTCTTTCCGTTCCGAGAGTGCCCCACACATGAAACTGCGATCGGCTTGCGGTTTGCCGAAGACGACTTCCGAGAGAACGGGTTCGTCGAGTTGCACCAACCCGGCCCCGGTCGCGATCAGCGCCGCGATTTCGGCTCGCAAGATTCCGACGACGGCATCGGCCAGCGGTTCGCGTGTGGGGTACGGTTTATCCGTGACGCATTCCATCCAGAGCGTGCGGGTGAGCAGGTACGGCCCCGGTAACGCCACTTTGATCGGCTTGGGTGTGATCGCGCGGGCAAAGGTCAGTTCGTGAACCGCCAATGGCCGCACGCGTGCAATCGGCCCGAACACCGCCGGGTGTCGCACTTTTTGGGCAGGGACATCTAACGCTTGGAGTTCTTGCGCGAACTGTTCTGGATCGTCAACATAAGGAAGCAGATCGGTGATCGGAACCAGTTGCGTGCCTTCCAGACGGCTCCCGACGAAGCTGGCGTAGCTGTCGCGGCGCTGCTCACCATCCGTGACCAGATCGACCCCGGCCCGTTCCTGCGCGGCCACGGCGAGGCGGACGGCATCATCGGCTGTCTGTTGAAACTCCGCTTCCGGGAGTCGGCCTTCGAGGTATTCGTGCAGTGCCCGCATGAGCCAAGCGGGGCGAGGCCAGGAACCGATGCCGGTGACGGCGAGCGGAGGAAGGGCGGTCTGCGTCGGAATCGGTGCGGGCGCGGCCAGCGGTTCCGGTGCCGGCATGGCCGGGCGGGCAACCGCGGGCAGGGGGACCGCAGATTCTGATTCCCGCTTGCGGACAAGATAAGCGGTGCCTTCCGGGAGTGGCGTTGCGGACACGAATGCATTCCCGGTCAATCGGCACCACGCCGGAAGGTCTTCGGCGACGGAGCGTTCCGTCGATCGGATTTCCAGCAGTTGCCCCGGCAAAAGCGGATCGAGATGTTTGCGGATCAACAGAAGCAGGCCGTTCCCGCAATCCAGGTTGCCACCATCGAAACTGGCGTGAGAGTGCATCGGTCACACGAGGTTATAGAGAACAACAATGCTGGCCGAATCACGGTCCACGGTTGGAGGCTTGCGCATGGATGAGCTTGGCTTTTTCCAGGCGTTCTGCACGCCGAGACGCTGTCCCCGTGATAAAGACGGTGACAATGGTCACAAGTGATGTGGAGAAGAACCCCACACCAGCCCAATCGTGTCCCCAATATACCAGGAAACTCCCCGCTCCGATGCCGCTCATGGCGATCAAAAAAGCGGCCATCATTCCAAGATAGGATTTCCAGATATCGGATTGCGTGACAGACCGTTCCAGCGCATGCCGATGTGCCATTTGCCGTACGGCCATGCTGATAACACGATCCGCCGCGCCGGGTAGTATTTTTTGATATTCTTTGAGAATCTCGGGTGGAGGCAGCGGACCCGAAAACGCACTATGCGATAGGCTTTGCACACGAATGGATACGGATGGATTCGGTTCGCCAGCTTGAGGCGGAATCGGTGCCGGTGTGGCACTACCACCGACTGTCGTTGGTGGTAGTGGTTGTGGTGGATTCGTTTTCCGCCTACTTTTCTTCGACACGCGGCAATGCCCCTGCAACATCGATCGGCATTTGACTCTGATATTCTAGAATCGCCCATTCCAGGAAACCGCCCACGGCAACCCAGTCCATGGCCAGTGCGGCCTGATCGGGATCAGGCGAACTGTTATATTCCGTCAGTGTATCTCCCCAATCAACCACCCGGCCCATTCCTTCTAGGAGTGAAGGACGAGCGAACAGGAAATCTGTGATTCCATTCATCGCAAATCCCCTCGTGTAGAAAAGCACTTCACCCCAGTTCATACCCACAATCGGTATGATCGATTCTAAGCTGTCGTCTGTCAACGGGCATGAAACCCCTTCTCAATTAAAGAATAAGCGTCTCGCAGACACGCAATAGTTCCAGCCCGCATTTAGTAACTCACGCTCGGTGTACCTTCGGAGAGGAACTCGACCAGTTTCGCTCCCCCGACGACAGTGGCACCGGGGACGAGGTTGTTCTCATTCAGGCCGCGTTTCTTGAAGCAGGGCGAACAAACCCAGATCTTCCCCCCAGCCGCGGCAAAGTTGGCAATCAATTCCTTCAGCGGAGCGAAACCATCCTCGTGAACTTCGGAAGCGTACCCCTGCTGGCTCAGGCGGACCCCTTCGATGCTGAGAAAGACGACCGTGTCCTTGTCTGAGGCGACCGCGGCGTTGGCAACGACGAAGGCCACCGTGGCACGGTCGCAGTCATTCTTCCCATGAGTCAGCGTGACGCAGAACTTTCCTGGCATGAATCAAGTCTCCTTGCGGCGAATGCGGTAGATCGGCGGGGTCGCGGAAAGCAGTGTGTGCCCCGTCAGGCCACACCATGCGGGCAGATCCAGCGGAGCCGCGGGGTCGTGGGCGGTTACTTGAATGACGCTTCCGGGCGGCTGCGTATTCAATCGTATACGCAAAGCCAGCACCAAATCTCCGCAGCTCATGTCCCCGGCATCCCAGATCAGATCGGGAGGAGTCACGGTTGGTGGCGTTGCAGGCGGGGCAGGAACGGTCGGGGTATCCGCCGTCCACCCGACAAGGGCGCAAGCCCCTTCACGCTCGGTGGAGCGGTTCCAGGCTTGCGTGTAGCAGTCTTTGCGTTTCACATATTGGGCCACTTGCTGCCGCAGTTCGTCGGGTTCGCGGGCCAAACCGCGTGCCAGGCAAGCCAGACAGCGTGGCGCATCCTTGAAGCCGAGCGTCATACTCATGACCGCTTCGTGGCCGCAATACGGTTGCTGGCAATCTTGGCAATGTCCGCCCCAGAGTCGCTCCAGGGTGGCGAGTAAGGCGGTGGCTTCCGGGGTATCATCTTCGGTGTCGGATTCGGTCATCCCATCATCGTGGCGAGAATCACGCGGTCGTCAACGGTTTTGACGAAATCTTCGGGGAAAGTCAGGATCATCCGCATCACCCGCAGCGGGGATGGGTTTGGGGATTAGATGACATATTGCAACCCCTGCCCCGCTTCGACGAGGTTGGCCAGGGAAATACTTTTCAACGCCTGAACTCGATTCTGATGAATCATCGTCCAAATGCCGTGAAGTGCCGTGGCCAAACCGGAACTGTCACTGGGTGCGGAAGGCGGCTCGATACGATCCACGACCCCCAGGACATCCGCGAGGCTAATCTCTTCTGGGGGGCGTGCCAGTTGGTAGCCGCCAGAGGCTCCGCGGGTGCTGAGGATCAACCCGGCCCCTTTGAGTTGCAGCAGAATCTGCACCAGGAACCGTTGGGGGATGCCGTGGCTTTCGGCGATGTCCACGAGCCGTACTGGCCGTGGGTCGCCGTGCCGGGTGGCGAGTTCGAGCATGGCGATACAGGCGTATTCTGCCTTGGCTGATACTTGCATAAGCTCTCGATTAGATACCGGCCCCGTCTTTCACTTCGATGACGTGCAGCCCACATTCTTTTTTGACCTTCCCCGCCCAGCGGCCCGCGCGGTCATCCTCACCGGGTTGCACAGGTCGCGTACAGGGCTGACAACCGATGCTGGGGTAGCCTTCATCGTGCAGCGGGTTGTACGGCACCCCATGTTTCATGATGAACGACCAGACATCCTTCTTATTCCAGTTGAACAGGGGATTCACTTTCACAAGGTTGAACTTCGCATCCCATTGCACGATGCCACCGGCGGCCCGGTCACTCGTTTGGTCTTGGCGAATGGCGCTAATCCAGGCCAGCGGCTGAATCCGAGCGACGGCTTGTTGCAGGGGGCGAATTTTGCGGTCGTAGCAGCACTGATCTGGGCGGATACCGTGGAGTGGGCCGCCATGCTCGGCTTCATATTCCGCTACGGTTTGTTCCGGGCGGATGTACTCGACCGCGATGCCGTAGCGATCTTTGATCCGTTCCCGGAGTTCGAGCGTTTCCCGGAACTGGTAGCCGGTATCCAGGTTGATCATCGTCACGGTCGGATCGAGTTCCGCCAGCATGTGAATGAGGCAACACCCTTCCGCTCCGAACGCGGTGGCCATCATGAGCCGCGGTTGAAACTGCTTGATGGCCCAACGGAGCACGTCCTGCGGGCCAGCCAGTTGCAGTTCCCGGCTAACGGCGGCGACTTCCTCAATCGTCAAATTCTGCGGCGAAACGGCGAGCATCGGAAACGATCCTCCAGCGATGACACCATCTTTATCGGCATTCTAAGGATTCAGACAAGAGCGAAACCCCGATCCGTTCTTCTGACAGTGGGAAAGAGGACCAAAATAATCCAGAATCCGAAGAGAGCAGGAACAGCGCTTCGACTTTCCGATGGCGGGCACTTCCGCAACGGTAAATGTTGAATTCCCACCGCTGAGCACATCCGTTAAGCTGCTGGCAGAACCAACGCCATCTGGAGTTCGCTACAAATGCATTCTCCCGTTAAGTGGCTTGCTCGGTTGGCTGAATTTGTCCATCACTATTTGCTTTGGCTCCTCATCGGCTCTTACACAGTAGCCGCGGTATTGCCGTATCCCGGCCTCTGGTTGCGGTCTGTTGATTTTGGGAATTGGTTCCCCGATTGGCAAATACATCTTTCCCTCCCCTCCATACTGTTAAGCGCCCTCTTGTTCAATGCTGGCCTAGGTGTGCTACCCCAGCGATTGTGGCAGCTCGTCCATCGGCCATTCATACTCCTAGTGGGAGTGCTCGCCAATTTAATCCTGCCGGTGGCATTCATTCTTGGGACGGCCACTACGATGCAGCTGTGGCATAATCCGCGTGAAGTCCAGGAAATCCTCGTCGGTTTGGCACTGATCGCATCCATGCCCATTGCGGGATCATCCACGGCTTGGGTACAGAACGCGGATGGTGACTTGGCGTTGAGCATTGGATTGGTGATTTTCTCGACCTGCCTCAGTCCAATCACAACCCCATTGGTACTCCATGCGGTCGGATGGATGGCCGATGGACAGTATGCCACGGCCTTACATGAACTCGCCTCCGGCGGCATTAGCGGATTTTTGGCAATCTATGTTCTGCTCCCTTCAATTTTGGGGATCGGAACGCGAATGATTCTCAATGCCGGGTGGTTCCACCATCTCCGCCCCATTCTCAAGCTCGGTAGCAGCATCGTGTTACTGATACTGTGTTATGCCAATGCGGCCTTGGCACTTCCTCAAACCGTTGCCCGACCGGATTGGGACTACTTGGCGATCATGCTGGTCATCGTGTTGGCCATGTGTGGAACCGGCTTTGTAATGGGGGCAGTTGTCGGGCGAGTCTTTCGAGTCGATTCCGCCCAACGATCCTCCCTGATGTTTGGCCTCGGCATGAACAACAACGGCACGGGGCTTGTGGTCGCCGCAGGGGCATTGGCACAATTTCCCGCTGTTATGGTTCCCGTTATTTTCTATAATTTAATTCAACATTTTGTGGCAGCATTTGTCGATCGCTATTGGCTTAAAACCAATGATTAAATTTATCATGAATGCGAATCCAATGATAACATTACATTGACTGCGTGTGTCAGTCACTTTCTATCGTTATGATGCATGTGTCAATCGCACGAAGCATGCATTGCCAAATACTCTGGGAATAATCACGAAGCATTCATCCGATGCCGCTTCAAAAATCGAAATTGAGCCGGGTTCCGAACGAGTGAATGATCCCCTTGGCGAGCGGGTTCGACCCTAGATCCTTGTAGGCACAATCATAATTAAATTGGAATTTCGTGATCGGATTGAGATACCAATTCAAACCCAGCGTCACGGCTTGCAATCGCCCACCCCGAATCGTTTTATCGTTCAAGTCCAGGTAGGAATACCGTGCCCCGACTTCCCAAGCCCCCCACCCCTTGATGCCGTGCGTTTCTTTGTCGACCAAAAAGTTCGATTTCGGAATCACTCGGTTGAAGATGTAGGCTTGTGTATTCCACGTCCGCGATTCTCCGGTGAGGAAATAGAGTGTTGAGACGTAGAACCCGTTGTAATTGACCGTTCCCAAGGGGACACCATTCGTCGTGCTGGCACCGTACAACTGATTACTCTGAAATTCCCCCAGCACGGTCAACGGGCCAGAAACGAACGCGGAATCGAGACTGAAGATTCCGTTACTCTCTGCGGGAACGGCTCCCGTTGTGGCCAAGATGTTCAGCAATGGGCCAGGGGCATTCCGAACCTGGTTGCGGATACGAGCCGTGACCACGCCTTCCACCGGATCCCGCCGACTCATCGCCCCGCCGATGTACCAAAGGCGGCGTTCATCCAGGTTCAAAATTGGCAAGAGTCCGATTCGTCCCGTCGCCGCGTATTCGCCATCTCCGAGGCCAAACGCAAATGGCGCGGGAAGGTTCTTGAAGAAGCCGCCATGAGTGTAGATCCGGCCATTGGCCCAAGTGTTATACGCCGCGATACCGGGAGTGTAACCGTTGTTGAATGCTGTGGCGTAGTTCAAATCAAACAGATAGGAATACTCCATGAACGGCAGGAATCGGAAACTTTCGAGGTGTTCCAAGCTGAACGGCTCCTTCTGATTCCCAATCCGAACATTCCCCAACAACGGCACATCTCTCTGAACAACATAGACATCCGTCAAACTGGGGATCGTCGACACTTCCGCGTCCCGTAGACGTGGGCTCGGTTGGGCACCATCCGTAAATCCGTTGATGAATTCGATTTCCACACAGAAATCGAGATTACCGTAGACCGTGGCATCAGTGCGGAGTCGGAGTCGTCGGGGTGTTGTACCGTCACGGAACGGGCCGGTCCCACCGGGGAACGTGGTGAGTGACGGTTGCGCGGTGTACCATGCCGAGTCCAGTTGAACGGCTCCGCCAACGTGAAAGAGGAACTCCTTGTCCGGCGAGCCGACAAACAAGCCATGATTCCAATACGCCTGGAACGATGGCGAGTCCGCTGTTGCGGGCTTGGGCGATTCTGGCGGATGGAGACTCTCGGGCAGCCCTTGCGGCAGCGTTAATGTTGCCGTAGCCGAGGGAGTGGACGGAGCTTGTGGAGCTTGTGGAGCTTGTGGAGTCGGCGCAACTGGTGCGGGCATCGGCGCGGGCACGCCTGGGGGCATGTTCGGGGTCGGCAAAGCCAGGGTCGGCATTTCTCGCACGGGATGCGGAAGTTGCGGTACGGAAAGCGTGGGAATTGGCCCCGTGGTTGACGAATTCGACGACGAATCAGGAGTGAGTTGCGGTACAGCCAGTGGCCCCATACTGACCGCAGATTCGGCAGATTGTGTCGTGCGCAGCGGCGGTAAATGCGTGGGCGGCAGCAGGCTGGGCGGTGTCGCCTGCGGGCTCATGGTCGAAGGTGGTAGCGGAAGGGATGGCCGGTTCGCAACCGGAGCGGATACCGCAGCCGGTAGGATTAACCCCACTGGTGGCAACACCGGCGATGATGGCGGTGAGGGCACGGCCGCCTGGGCATGGGCAACCTGTGTTCCCCCCAGCAGGCCGGACCCCAATAGCAGTACAAACCACCGACACATCCGGCGCATCGCCCATTCTCGCATCGCACCTTCCCCCCGCGTGCGGTTATCCCCCCGCAGCGGGCCATACCGACGAACGAACAGGTCCACAACCCGGATTGGTCGCCACCACTTCACCACGGCGATACACCATAAGTATTGGTAGGTACGCAAGAAAAGCGCACCGTGCGATACGGCCAACGCGGAACGAGTGGTGGCTTTCTCAATTCTGTTCCGTGCGATCAACTCGAACTATACTTCAATCGGCCAGTAGTGGGACATCATCGAACTCTTGGAAGTGGAGCGTCATTAGCTCCTTCAAACTGTCCGCATGAGTCGTTGGGACGTAATGGAGTACGTCCTCAATCGCGGCTCGGAAGTCCGCGAATGTCGCCTGATACTTCCCATACACGGCTCGTCGTCTGGTGAACCGCCAGAGTCGTTCGACGAGGTTCAAATTCGGCGAGTAGGACGGCAGGAATAGGAGTTCGATTCCCAAACTTTTTGCCAATTCCCGGACCACATCGTTCTGCTGATACTTGGCATTGTCCAGGACCAAGGTGATCGGTCCTACGCGTCCTTGGGGTGCGATCTTTTGAAGCCGGTCACACATCGTCTCGGTGTTCACCACCGTAGTATTTGTGACCGCCGTCAGTGTCCGATTCACTGCGTCCCAGGCTCCCAACATATGGAACCGTTGCCGACCCGAAGCGGCTCGGATCAAGATGCGTTGGATGGACCACAGGCAACACAGAAATGTCCCAAACACGAAATGGGCCGCATCGACAAAGAGGACGTGCCTCTGGCCAGATTGGGCCTGCTCCAGCCGCGGTTTTAGCTCATGATCGAGGAATGGAGACGGAATTTCGACAGGCTCGGCCAGAGACTTTTTGGGGGCACGGGGACGGCCCGGATCCGTTGCCAGCGGAACCCCATCCCGGCCAAAAACTTCCGCACCTGGGTCGGCTTCCGCTCGATCCCCGTCCGGGACGCGATCCGGTCGCACACCTCGGCAATCGTCCGAACCGGGGATTGGGTCAGGGACTCACGGATGGTTGCGGTGTGGGCCACGAGATCGCTGACCGGACCCGTGACATTCCACTGTCGCAGACCGTCGAGGCCGCCGTCCCGATAGGCTGCAACGTACCGTTGGACGGTGGCCCGTCCCAGTTCCGCGACCTCGCCAGCCTTCGCCCGAGTGAGTCCACAGTGCAGTAGCCAGAGGACATTAATTTTCCGACGGACGTGAGCATCGGGATGTCCTTCCCGCTCGGCCTGGACAATCGCCTGTTCTGCATCCAAGAGTTTTACGCGAAACCATGCCCTCTCTGCTCCTCCGCCGGGTTTGCTACTTTTGGTCGCTCAGAATTTTAGTATAGGAACTGGGGCTACGAACGTCTCATCAATGGGCGAGTGTGGTGTAGTCATCCTTCCAGATTTGCATCGACCCAACATCCCCTTGAACCTCTCTCGATATAGTCGTTGGACACATGTCAGACATGCCGAGTAAATCTGCGATATTGGGGGCTACCGCTTCGTGTTCCGCTGGTCACGCTTCCGAGCGGATGCCAACTCCGGTTGGGATACCCTGGCTTAACAATGCCACGGGAGAGGGGACTTGTAATAACTGTTCCGCCGACCAGGTTTCACCAACTGGGACCAATTCGCTAACGGAGAGATTGGCGACACGCCCGAGTGTCTCCCAATCGCGCACGCTGCGGCCTTCCAACAGATTCAGGAGCAGAACCTTGCAGACCACCCCATGTGCGATTATGACCATCCGGGCCTGGGGGAATCGGCTCAGGGTCTGCGTCCATGCAGGGAGCAACCGTTCGGAAAGCGCATCGAACGATTCCGCGCCGGGAGTCGTGTACGCGGAATGGCCCGCCACCCATTGCCGCACCGTGTCGGGCCAAGCACCTTCACGCACGGAGAAGGACGTACCCGACAGCCTGCCGACTCGGCGTTCGTGCAGTTCCGGGACGATCACATGGGGACAGCCACACGCCGCCGCGATGGGAGCCGCCGTGTCGATGGCGCGAATCATCGCTGAGGACACCACGATGGTTGGTCGTCGTTCTCGGAACCAAGTCGCGGCCGCTTGGGCTTGCTGACGGCCAAGTTCGCTCAGTCCGATGTCGGATTCCGCGCCGTGGAAGATCGCGGGTGCCGCCGTTTCCGCGTGTCGGGCGAGCCACACCCGTTCTGGTCCTGGATTCTGCATGGATACCCATTGTGGGTCGAACTGAGACTTTCGTTTTTCAAAATAGGAGTATAGCACATCGCCTCTTTCCCGGAGGCAGATCGCCATGAAACCCGATCTGTTACTCTCTTGGGATGGAGTGCGTGAGTTTCTGGGGTATTCCAGCGACCGCAAAACTACCCCATCAGTCCGGCGGCACGTTCACCGTAGGCGGCGGTGATGTGGGCGGGGGTGAACACATCCGCGGTGGGGCCGCTGGCGATTTTGCGGACATTCAAGATCGTGACCCAGTCGAAGTATTCTCGCACGGTTCCCAGATCATGATGAACCACCAGCACGGTACGCCCTTGGGCACGGAGTTCCTGCAGAATCGTGATGATCGTGCGTTCCGTCACGGCATCGACACCCTGAAACGGCTCATCCATGAATGTGACCGGAGCTTGCTGCACCATCGCCCGTGCTAAAAACACACGCTGTTGCTGACCGCCGGAAAGCTGGCTGATTTGGCGATCGGCGTAAGCCGCCATCTCGACACGGGTTAAAGCATCGCGTGTCAACTCCCGCTCCGCGGCCCCCGGTCGGCGGAACCAGCCGAGACGGCCATAGGTGCCCATCTGCACCACATCGAAAACGGTCGTCGGAAAGTCCCAATCCACCGAACCGCGTTGCGGCACATAGGCCACCGAGCGTTTGTTCGCCTGGTAGGGCTGGCCATGAATCAGAACATCACCCGAAACGGGAGGCACCAAGCCGAGCATGGCCTTAATGAGCGTGGTTTTCCCCGCTCCGTTTGGCCCAACGACCGCCATGAGGACACCGGCCGGAATCACCAGGTCGATGTCCCAGAGGACGGGTTGATCGTGATAGGCCACGGTCAGATCGTGGACTTCGACCGCTGGCAGTGGATTCATCATGAGTTCGGTTTATGGTCGGTTCAGGGCATCGGCGATGATGGTGATATTGTGTCGCACCATGCCGATGTAGGTGCCCCCCGCCGAACCCGCTGGCCCGAGCGCATCCGAGTAAAGGGCTTGGTCGCCGCCGATCAGTTGCACCTCACGGTTGTATTCCGCCTTCACTGTGTCTAGCACTTTTTGCAGCCCCTTCGGCGGGACGGACGTTTCCCCAAAGACCGCCGGTATTTGGCGGGTGCCCAGGAAGCGCGCGAGTTCCTGTACCTCGGAGAGTGGTGTTTCCGCTGCGGTGCTAACACCTTGCAGGCCATGCACTTCCAAGCCATACGCACGGCCAAAATACCCGAAGGCATCGTGCGAAGTGACCAGAATTCGCCGAGGTTTGGGAATGGAATCGACTTTTTGTCGCACTTCCGCATCGAGTTCCGCCAGTTGCCGCTGATAGCGTGCGCAGTTGGTGCGGTAATCCTCGGCGTGGGCTGGGTCCAGAGTGGCTAACGTATCACGGATCGTTTCCACGCACCGGGACCAGAGCGCGACATCGAACCAGACGTGGGGGTCATGCGTGAGTCCATCCGCTTCGGCTGACCGCAGATCCGTTGTGGGTTGCAGTTGACTCGTGATCGCCAGAGTGCGGGTGCTGCCGTGTGCGAGGACATCGGCCATCTTTCCTTCCAGATGCAGACCGTTGTAGACGACCAACCGAGCCGTGGCGAGTCGACTCAGATCACCCGGTGTCGGGGTGTAACGGTGCGGGTCGACTCCTGGCCCCATCAATGTTTCGACTTGGACATAGTCTCCCCCGATGTTGCGGACGGCATCCGCGATCATCCCCGTCGTGGCGACCACCGGAATGGGGCCAGAATCGGAGTCGGAATCGGAGTGAGAACACCCCAAAAGAATGGTCAACACACCGGCGGTAACCATCACACGCGTCAACATGTTTACCCTTCCGGGAAAAGGTCAGTATTCGATTGTAGTTTAAGCTAATTTAATGGATTAGGCAACACGAATTTGCCGGGTTCATCTTGGCACGCGAGGCGGAGGGCGTATCCTTCCAGATGATGCAGTTGCTCGATCTTACTCCGTGCCCCGGTTAGTGATGAACGTCTTGGTCCTCGGTAAAGGCGGCCGTGAACACGCCCTGGTTTGGAAACTCTCCCGTTCACCTCGCATCGGCAAGGTGTACTGTGCGCCGGGGAACGCGGGTACGGCCCTGGATGGGGAGAACGTCCCGTTCGACCCGATCGACTTCGAGCGACTCGCCCGCTTTTGCAAAAAGGTCAACATCGGCTTGGTGGTGGTCGGGCCGGAAGATTTGCTCTCCAAGGGTGTTGCGGATTATCTGCGGAAGAAGGGGATCAAGGTTTTCGGCCCCTCTCAGGAGGCGGCCCGGATTGAGGCGAGCAAAGTCTTTTCCAAACAGCTCATGCGGCATGCCGATGTCCCGACGGCTGAGTTTCGGATTTTCGATCACCCGGACCCAGCCCGGACTTATGTCGAATCGCGGGATTATCCGGTGGTGGTGAAGGCGGATGGGCTCGCGGCGGGTAAGGGGGTCATCGTTTGTAAGGATGGAGCCGAGGCCCGCCGAGCCGTGGAACGGATCATGATCCGGGAAGAGTTCGGCGACAAGGCGGGTCGGCAAATCGTGGTGGAAAAAAAGCTCGAAGGCCCAGAACTTTCCGTGTTGGCGTTGGTCAGTGGCCGGGCTGTACTCGCGTTGCCCGCGTGTCAGGACCACAAGGCCGTTTTCGACGGCGATCAGGGGCCGAACACGGGCGGGATGGGGGCATACTGCCCGGCCCCCGCCGCCACGTCGGAACTGCTACAAGATCTGGAATCGACTGTGTTTGTGCCGATCGTTCATGCGATGAAACGGGGCCGATTCCCGTTCCAGGGGGTGCTGTACGCGGGGATGATGTTGACGAACCAGGGGCCAAGGGTGCTGGAGTTCAACGCTCGGTTCGGCGACCCAGAATGCCAACCCCTCATGATGCGTCTCCGATCCGATCTGTTCGATCTGCTCGAAGCGGTCACCGATGAGCGTTTGGACGAGATCGGCGAAACCGTGGAATGGGATACACGCCCGGCGGTGACCGTCGTTCTTTGCTCGGGTGGCTATCCGGGCAAGTACGACATCGGGAAACAGATCACGGGCCTCGGAGCGGTTGCGGAGATGGAAGATGTCAAAGTCTTCCACGCCGGAACGAAGTTGGTGGGCGAGCGTGTGGTAACGGATGGCGGTCGGGTGCTGGCCGTGACCGCTCTCGGGGATGACCTGGCAGCCGCGAAGGCCCGCGCTTACGAAGCCGTCAAGCTCATCAACTTCCCCGGGATGCACTACCGCACCGACATCGCGGACAAGGCACTCAAAGCACCGAAGGGGAAGTAATCCCCTTACTGGCGAAGGGGTTGCACGCCGAGATTGCCCCGATTCCCCAGTATTCAGATAACCAGGGCCATGACGGCGGCTACCACCAACACGACCAGAATACCGACACCGATCAGAATCGGTTTTCGGCGTGCGGTGGGAGCCCGTGGAACCGTCTCCACGGGTTGGGTGTATAAATCGTCCGGCGGTTCCGCCAATTCTATTTCCGAGACACTGACACTATGCGTAGGATGGGGCGTGATGGCGGAAATGCTGCCCGTGGGCGTGCGCGGAATCGGGATGGATACCACGCTGGAGCCGACCGCCCCTGGTCGAAGACCACGATGGGTAGCAGGGCCACTGAGAAGGTCCGCAGCGGAGTCGGCTCCGACCAGGGCCGCATTGGAAAGGGCCGTCAGCATCGGATTTCCAGCTGAGAGCCAACTGGAAAGCGCGATCATCAATTCCAGGGGGCTTTGAAATCGGTCTTCCCGCCTTTTGGCCATCATGCGGACCACGATGTCCGAAACCCCTTCTGGGATCGCGGGATCGGCTGCCGAGGGACGGGGAACCGGGGTTTGTTGATGGTGGATCAGTTTTTGCGCGACGTTACCGGGGAAAGGGGGATGCCCCATGAGTAACGTGTAGAATGTCGCGCCCAGGCTGTAAATGTCGGAGCGGATGTCCAGATCGGCGTTGCCGAGTGCCTGTTCGGGCGAGACATAATCGGCGGTTCCCAAAATCGCGTCTCGATCTTTGATGCCGGTAACATCATCGGTTTTGCACAAGGAACGTGCCAGCCCCATGTCGAGGATTTTGACAATCCCATCGGGTGTGACCATCAGATTCGCAGGTTTGATGTCGCGATGGACAAACCCTTTCTCGGCCGCATGTTGCAACCCCGCCGCCGCTTGAGCAATGTAATCCGCGGCTCGCGCATAGGGGAGGGTGGATTCTTTTTCTTGAATCTTGTCGAGCGTCGTACCGGGGACGTAGTCCATGACCAGATAGTACGAATCGCCTTGCTGCCCGACATCGAAGACACGGACGATATTGGAGTGATCGAGCGCCGCCGCGGCGCGGGCTTCTCGGAAAAACCGATCGACCGCGCCGGGTTGGTTGACCTTATCGCCGAGGAGAACCTTGAGCGCCACTTGACGGCGGAGGGAGCGGTGTTCGGCGAGGTACACGGCCCCCATCCCCCCCTTGCCAATTTCATCGCGGATGACATAGGGGCCGATGATAAACCCTTTGTACTTCCCGGAGAGTAACAAACGCGCCTGGAGCTTGGAAAGCAGACCGCGTTTGACCAGGACGGTCGCGAGTTTGGCGGGTTCGGGTGGGAGATTCGAGAGTTCCGCGTGGATGCGAGCCAGGGCATCAGGTTGCAGGAGTCCGCTTTTTTCGAGCAATTCGAGAAACTCACGAGCAACCGTGGGCGCTGGCATATTCTCACCCTGCGCGAATTCAAATCCAATGACAGATATTTGGAAGCTGCGAGCGTGGGCTATTCACAACTAACAAGCACAACTTTATGCGACAGAAAGATATTAGGCCATCACAATTTTGAGGAAATGGCGAACGGTTTCCGATTTTCCCATACTCGCCTCTTTAGATCGAGCGGGGCCGTGGGATACGGTTGGTGCTGGCCATGGCGGTGCCGGTGAGTGTTTCGTGGTCGGTACTGGGGATTGTGTGCCAGCCGGTCAGATTGTTGGTCATCCCGGAGGTGCTCGGGAGCCAGGGAGCCAGAGCGGCAATCAGGTCGTTGGGTTGTGCATACCGTTCTTCCGGTTTTTTAGCCAGCAATCGCTGTACGACCGCGGCCAGCCCAGGGGGGAGCGTCGGATCGAAATCCGTGATGCGGGGTGCGGGCGTTCGCTGGTGGTGCATCAGTTTTTGCGTCGTGTTCCCGGGGAACGGAAGTCGCCCAGTGACGAGGTAAAACAGTGTGATTCCCAGGCTGTATAAATCGGCGCGAATGTCCACATCGGGGCCGCGGATGGCTTGTTCCGGGGCGATGTAATCCGCGGTTCCCAAAATCGCCCCGCGATCCAATCGCCCCGTCAGCTGATCGTTAGCCGCCTGGCTGCGGGCCAGTCCCATATCCAGGATTTTAACGATACCGGTTTTGGACACCATCAGGTTCGCGGGTTTGATGTCGCGGTGGACGAACCCTTTTTCCTGCGCGGCTTGTAAACCGGCTGCCGCCTGCGCGACATAGCTCACAGCGGTCTGAACGGGAATGACCCGATACTTCTGCAACAACGCATCCAGTGTGTACCCATCGACATACTCCATGACGAGCCAGTGGGCATCGCCCGTGCGAATAATGTCAAAAACACGCACGATGTTGACATGATCGAGCGCCGCGGCGGATTGTGCTTCTCGGATAAACCGTTCGAGAACACCAGGGACATCGGCCTTGGCGGCCAAAATGACTTTCAGCGCGGTCTGGCGACGGAGTCCTTTGTGTTCTGCCAGATAGACCGCTCCCATCCCGCCTCGGCCAATTTCCGACAGAATGGTATAGGAACCGACGTGAAACCCCCGATAGCGACCAGACAGAATGAGTCGTGCTTGCAGTTCCGTGAGCAACCCCCGCCGCACAAACACACCGGCAACTTTGGCAGGATCTGGCGAAAGATGTGGCAATTCCTGATGGCACGCCGCCAGCGTGTCTGCGTTCAGAAGTTCACTTTTCTGAACGCAAATTAGAAATTCTATTGGAGTTGTAGGAACGGCCATGAGAACGGCTCGCTACCTTTCCTGAATTGACCAAGGCTCAACTATTAACACTAGATTGACCTTTCTCTATTGCCAGCGAAAACCGAAAAAATATCAGAAATTATCGACCGTTGAGCTCCAAGTGATGCCCAGAAATCAGGCATCACCCCCAGCGATTGCTCAATGGGTGGGCAACTCCCAGTTGATCACAGATCCGGCCAACGACAAAATCCACCATGTCGGAGAGGGTTTGTGGGCGGGTGTAAAATGCGGGCATGGCCGGGAGAACGATTGCCCCGGCTTCGGTCACGGTGACCAGATTCCGCAACCCGATCAATCCCAGGGGTGTTTCTCTTGGCACCAGAATCAATTTGCGCCGTTCTTTTAAATGCACATCCGCGGCACGATGAATCAGATTGGTGGAAAGTCCCTGCGCGATGGCGGCCACGGTTCCCATACTGCATGGGCAAACGACCATACCGCTCGTGAGAAAGGATCCACTGGCGATCCCCGCTCGGAAATCCTGGTAATGATGATACCGGAGTCGAGAGCAGTCGACCGATGCCGCATCTGGGCCGAATAATTGTTCCGGGGTGAACCGTTGCAGATCGAGAACCCGATCGCATTCCGTGGCCAGGACGGTGACGGCGGCCGGGCTCAGGGTGAGGTGAACCGTGCGGCCCGCGCGGAGCAGCGTTTCCAGCAATCGCAAGCCATACGCGGAACCACTAGCTCCCGTGAGAGCCACCACGAACTCGTCTGCGGCCACTTGGCACCTACGCGGATGGGGTTACCGTGGAAGGCATTCTCTGTTCACAATACAGATACGGAACCCGCTCCGGTTGGCCCCGGCTGCACTTCTGGTCACGGAAAGTGCAACCGAGGAGGGGCATTACGATCCGATGCCGGTATCAGGCCAGGATGGGGCGGACCACTTCACCCGCGACATCGGTTAAACGATAATCCCGGCCAGCGTGGCGATAGGTGAGACGTTCATGGTCGATGCCTAGCAAATGCAGGATCGTGGCATGGAGGTCATGCGTGTGAACCTTGCCATCGGCCGGGAAGATGCCATGCTCATCGGACATGCCATGAACTACGCCGCCCTTCACGCCGCCACCGGCCATCCATGAGGAGAAGCACAAGTTATGGTGTTCACGCCCGGCGTGGTCTGCCTGTTGATGGAACGGCGTGCGGCCAAACTCGGTTGTCCACACGACGAGCGTGCGTTCCAGCATCCCCCGGCGTTTCAGGTCCGTGAGCAGGGCCGCGATCGGTAAGTCGATCGCCTTGGCCAACCGGGCATGATCGGCCATGTTGCCGTGGGAATCCCAGTTGTTCGACGATCCGACATCAATCAGTTCCAGGAAGCGGACCCCGCGTTCGGCCAGTCGTCGGGCCACGAGGCACTGCCAGCCGAACCCCGTGGTTGTCTTCCGATTGATTCCGTAAAGGTTTAATGTCTCCTCGGTTTCCTGGGATAAATCGAAGGCTTCGGGGGCTTCACGTTGCATCCCGAACGCGGTTTCAAACGAGCGGATACGGGCATCGAGTGCCTGATCCGCGGGATGTTGTCGCAAATGGTCCTGATTCAGGCGTGCGAGTAGGTCCAACTCCATGCGTTGCAAGCCGGGCTGGGGGGTGCGGGGCCGGAGGTTGGGAAGCGGTTCCGCGCCGGGGATGACGTGTGTTCCTTGATGGCAAGCGGGTAGGAAGTCGCTGCCCCAGGTTTGCCCGGCGGCGTAGGGAGCGTGCGGAGCTAGCACCATGAACGAGGGCAGGTTCCGGTTCACTGTGCCGAGGCCATAACTCACCCAGGCACCCGCGCTCGGTCGGGCGAACTGCGCGGAGCCGGTATGGGCCGCCAGCGTGGCTTTATCATGGCCGTCACTTTCGCAGTACATGGCATTCAAGACCGCCACATCGTCGATCACGCCACCCAGGTGCGGGAAAAGTTCACTGACCGGGGTGCCACTTTGGCCATACGGCTGGAACTTCCAGTGCGGACGAATCAGGAAGCGTTCAAACTTCCCCGGCTTGTTGAGCCAGCGTGTCGCGGAAATCTTTTTGCCGTGGTCCGCCACGAGTCGCGGCTTGTAGTCGAAGGTATCGACGTGCGAGACACCGCCGGTCGAGAACAGGAAGATCACCCGATCCGCCTTGGCGGGAAAGTGACCCGGCCGGGGAGCGAGCGGGTCCGTGGGGGAACCTGCCGCCTGGCGTACTTCCGCCGCTTGGGTGTCCGCCAGCAGACCCGCCAGCGCAATCGCCCCGAAACCGCCCGAGGCTCGCTGTAAAAATTGACGACGGCTAGAGGGAGAGAACATCTGATGAACTCCTAAAATCAGTCGACATATAAGAATCCGTTGCTCATGAACAACACGCGGCCCAGAGCGGCCCAGGCGGCAACGGTTTGCGCGGGGGTTGGCGGCTTGCCTTGCGTCAGCTGATTCTGATACGTTTCGACGAACGTGACTGCTTCCGCGATGGTGCTGTCATCCGGCACTCGGCCATGCACCTGCTCGAATGCCGCACGAGCATGCGCTTGAGCATCCCCCGGTTGCTGTAACAACGCCTGCGCGAACGCCGTGGATTGCGTGTGCATGAACGGTGAATTCATCAAATACAGTGACTGCTTCGGTGTGATGGTCGGCTTGCGTTCGGCCACGCTCAAGTTGGGGTCCGCCGCATCGAATTGCGACAGGAACGGGTGTCGACTATTCCGTTGACGCATCAGGTACACGCCACGATGGTTCGATTCATACACCGCGTGGAATGGTCGATGGATTGTGAACGCCCAGGTTTCCACGGGCGGGAAAGGGTGTTCCTGGGGCGGTGTGCGATCGAGCAAGCCGCTGATGGCCAACATGCCATCACGGATGGACTCCGCATCGAGCGGTTGCCGGGGGAATCGACCCCAGAGGATATTTTCGGGATCAGCGGCCCGCCCCGCTTCATCGGCTAAACTCGACTGCTGATACACGTTGGATAAAAGAATCCAACGATGCAGCGACTTCGTGGACCAACCCGAGGCCATGAACCGAGCCGTCAAATGATCCAGTAGTTCTGGGTGACTCGGTGGGCTACCGCGTAGGCCAAAGTCGCTGGCAGTGGCCACCAGTCCCCGCCCAAAATGCCCTTGCCAGACGCGATTGACGAACACGCGGGCCGTGAGCGGATTCGTGGGGCGGGTGATCCATTCCGCCAACTGCAACCGCCCGCTGCCCGGTTCGTTCGCGGGAACCGGATCGCCGCCCAAAACCGAGAGGAAACGCCGGGGAACTTCGGCTCCGAGTCGATCCGGCTCCCCCCGCAACTGCACCCGCACATTCATCGGTTTCCCCTCGCTTACCGCGTAAGCGACCGGGTAGGCCACTCGGGCTTGAACATCGGCTCGCCTCTTCGTGATGGCCGTGATTTCCGCATCGAGCTTTTGAATGCGGGCTTGAGCATCAGCGGGGAGTGGAGCCACAGCGGGAGTCGTACTGCCAACGGCTGGGAACGCCGTTTCCGACAACCCCAGGTTATCGAGATCCCGTGTGGCGGCGGGGCCGGCGACGTGGCCATTTCCATCACAAATGAATGTATCGATTACGCCATTCCAACCCGGAAAAACGCTCTTGTTCTCGAAGGTGGTTCGATCGTTGGCCGTCCCCACTTGCCCGGAAAATGTCTTTGTGGCATGGTCGATGGTCAGTTGGAGCGTGTACCATGTCCCCGGTGTCAGTTTGCGGATCACTTCCCATTTTGAGCCATTCTTAATGGCAAACTCGGTCGGTGTCACACTGCAATCCACCGCCGTGGAGGCGATAACCCCCTGACCAAGGTAGAAACGATACGCCCCGGTCTTATCAGTCGGAGCCACGGTGCGGAAGTCGATGGTGAAGTGCATCTTCTGCCCCGCCACGGCGCGTAAACCGGGACGGAACACATAACGCACCCCGTTGTTGGCCGCGCTCGAGCCGACGCGGACTCCGCGTGTGCCCGTCGGGTGAACGTGGGCGAAGGGGCTTTGGGCCTCGGCCAGTACAGCGTTCGGTCCCGCCGAGAGCCAGACCCCCGCGGGCGGTTTGCCAAGGGGCTGATTCTCAAGCCCTAAATCCAACCCACCCACGCGGCCAGTACCATCCAGTTGTCCCCGTTCGCGGTTGAGCTTGGCGATCTCGCTATCCAGTTGGGCGAGTTCCTGGGCCTTTACTTGTTCCAGTCGCGCGACCTCGGCCGGGGGAACCAATGGCGGGAAGTGCGCGGGCCGCTTGTGTTCTTCCCCACCGGGGAACGCCCATTGGGTACTCTGGAAGATGCCGTAGAGCGCGTAGTAATCTTCAATCGAAACGGGTTCGTACTTGTGATCGTGGCAGCGGGCACATCCGAGCGACAGTCCCAGCAGGGAACGCCCTACCGATTCAATCACATCGGCGAAGTCGAGGTACTGATAATCGGGTTTCGGGCTGTAGCCGTACCGCTTTCCGATGGCGAGAAATCCCGTTGCCGTAACGTAGTCATCGTACTGATCGGCTGGGGCATTTTTGGCCAGAATATCACCAGCAATCTGCTGACGAATAAACTGATCGTACGGAAGATCCTTATTGAAAGCGGTGATGACCCAATCGCGGTATTTGTAGGCTTCACGCACTGGGTAATCGGCTCCATCTCCGGCGGTATCCGCGTAGCGGGCCACATCGAGCCAGTGCCGCCCCCAGCGTTCCCCATAATGGGGGGAGGCTAGCAACCGATCGACCACCTTGGCAAAGGCATCGGGTGAAGTATCCGCCAGAAACGCCGCAATCTCCGCGGGTGTGGGCGGCAACCCTGTCAGATCGAACGTGACGCGCCGGAGCAGGGTCCGTTTATCCGCGGGCGGTGCCGGTGGAAGTTTGGCCGTTTCCAGGCGAGCCAGAATAAAGCGGTCGATGTCGGAGGCGGGCCAAGTGCTGTTTTGCGTTTTCGGAACAGCGGGAGCTTGAACAGGTTGAAAGGCCCAGTGCTTGCGGGTGCTGGCTGCGATACTGTCTTGGGTGGCGGCGGGGGCGGTGTTCGCCTGCGGCCAGACCGCTCCCGCGGCGACCCATTTGGCCAGAGCCGCGATTTGGCGATCGGCCAGTTTCTCATCCGGGGGCATGGCGATGTCACCACGATGATGCACCGCGGCCAGAATCGTCCCTTGATCGGGTTTCCCTGGGACAATCCCCGGCCCGCTCACCCCACCTTTGAGCATGGCCTCACGGGAATCGACTCGTAAGCCGGATTCCTGCTTGCGGGGGCCGTGGCACCGCTGGCAGTGCTGGACGAGGACCGGACGGACTTCTTTCTCAAAAACGGTTTCCGCTTCCGTGGGCGGATCAACCGCAGAGGCTGAAGGCAAAACGGGGTGAAACAGAAGCGCAACGAGTGGCACCATCAAAATCCGGGCGTTTGGCCGCGTTGCCATAAGCGTGAAGAGAATCATGATGCACACCCAAACCCGAACGAAAGGAAAAACGAACCGGGACAGCAGAAGATTTCCGTGCCCAGGGTATTTGGTAGGCCACACTCTCATTTCCACCGCATCATCGACGTTTTGGTGCCGTTATTGCGGGCAGGTCGAAGGATTGCGTATTCTCACCGGCTTCTACTGTGATGGTATGAACGTCCGGCTGCATCCCAATCGGTGGATAAATGATAATCTCGTCAATCATCGTTCCTTTGGGGGTCGGTGGTCCCGCTTCAACCTGCTTGCCCGTCTTGATTGAACCGCGGATCGTCACATGCTTCTCACCTGGGGGCATTCCTACATCTTCGGCAATTGTATAGTGGCCATCCACGATTTTCGCGCCGGTCGCCTGCCCTTCCCCTTGGGCGGGTTCAATGTGGATGCTTCCTTCCGTGAGCGGCTTTCCCGCCACGGTAATTGTACCCGACACGATCGCTACGGGTCCACCACCACAACCAGTAAGAACGAACAATCCCCAGGTTATGATTGTGGGGAGAGTCAGAAAACTCTGTCGATGCCATGTTTGCATGATCGCCCCCGGCTCAGATTAGAAGTCCGTCGGAATCACTTCCCCGGATACGGCCATAATCGTACCGAGAGCTTTCCATGTGGGAGCCGCGACACTACTCCGCACGAAACGCACACTGCCATCACACAGAGCCATGTTCACGCCCCCGACATGGCGACTGCGGGCGGAGTGAATGATATTCCGGTCACTCCACCCGCTATGCCCTGTCGTACATGGTGCCTCGGGCAGCGACACGCAGCCTGGCCGGGTCAAATCGGGAGTGGGATCATTCGGAGCATAATTGTGCATGTAGTTCGGCCCTTCCGGGTAATGCATGACCCCTCGGGCATCGTTCCCACCCGTGCGAATCAATTCACTGACTAAAGCCGTATTGCTCGATCCATCGGTAATGTGAACAACCGCGAATCGGGAGTTCACCCCGATTGGCCCCGGAGACGTGACCGAATTTTCCGCCGTCGGCTTCGTGTGGACACTGATATACGGCCCGATCCCAAAGTTCGCCGCGTAATTGCCGCGTGTCCAGCCACTGAACCACAGGCCACTCTCCGGGCGATCACTCGGGCAGAGCATTGTCACAATGGGGGTCTTGGCGACTAGGGAATTATCCACTGCACCATTTGGGCCAGACGGATTACCCATGTTTCCGTTGAAATCCACTTTGCGATAGAGGGCATCTTGCTCGATGAAAGGAAGGAGAAACGTCACCCAAGTCGTTTCATTGCTATCCGCATTGAACCCCGCCGCGAAATAGTTACCGGCATACTTGAGCCCTGCGGGGAAATGACCGTAAGTATCGTGAAAATTGTGCATCCCCACGGCCAACTGTTTGAGGTTATTGGTGCATTTTGTCCGGGCGGCCGCTTCTCGCACCTTTTGCACGGCTGGCAACAACAGACCAATCAACACCGCGATAATGGCGATCACGACCAACAATTCAATCAATGTGAATCCATCACGTCGGTTGGGCCATCGTGGCAAAATCCTGTGAGTCATGCCAAACCTCCAGGCCGAGAGAAATGAGTACCCTGTTGCGAGTCAGTACAAGGTGAACGAACAACTACACCTGAGAAGCAATGAGAATATAAATCGCAGGGACGTGGGTTGCAAGTATTATTGTCGACAATTTTGTTAGCTGTACCACGGCCGGGTGATCACAGAGGCGGCGATTGGCGCGAAAAGGAGGATCAGCCGCAACAACGCGTTCCGATTGGCCATCGTGACCAGACGGGACCGCCCCAGCAACCCAAAATCGTTTGAGATCCGAGGGTACTGGGGAGCGGTCAGGAAATGCGGGATGACGCGATATTATCGTGATGCGTTGGGCGGCAAATCATTCGGCGCGGCTTGCGGTGTCGGGATTGCAGGACGGTACACGGGAACGCCCATATTCGCCCCCCCCGGCAACGGCGGAATGGGCCGGACAGGCTCTTGCCCTTGTGGCACCACAGGGGTCGGTGTTTGGGCATTCGGCGGTAACGGCGGGATGGGCGTGATCGGCGACACGGGTTGATAAGGCGCTGTCGGCGCGTCCTTCAAGCCCGTACTGGGTCGAGCCACACCGCCGAGGCCAATTAATTCTGGTCGGCGGGCGATTTTATCCGCGAACACTTCGAGGTCTTTGGCGATCTTCTCCACACGCAACAGTGTCCGTGTGGCCTCAAACGCCGCGGCATTCAGATTGTTGAACAAGGCCGGATCATTCAACAGCATTGAAATCGTCCCCTCGGATCGACTGGCCATTTTCACGACTTCACGCACACTGGTCAGTGTCGTATTCAACTGATCAGCTGCTGCATTTAACGAACGCACGGTGGCCTGCACATCGCGGGCAATTGTCTCGGCATTGTCCGCAAATGGTTTCGTGGCCTTGTCCAGATTGCTCAAAACCTGCTCACCTTGAGTCAATCGGTCGTTCAGATTTCGCATTGTTCGCTCAGATTGATCGACAAGAATTGCAACAATGCGGATGGTTTTGGTCAGATCGCTACTGGCTTCATTCAAGTTCTTGAGCAATCCCGCGACATTCTTCTGATTCTCAGGGGTGAGGAAGGTGTTCAGATTGTCAGAAGTCGTCTGGATCGAACGGGCGGTTCGGCCCAGTTCGCGCCCATCCGTGCGGAGAAGCGTTTCCAATTGTTCCGCAACTGGGCGAATGTCCCGGAGCAAGCCGACAATTTCGGTGAGGACCGTGCGCACGGTGGGGGGAGTCGTCGGGGATCCCGGCACGGCAGGTTTCGGATGGCCTGGTCCCGCGCCTTCGGCAGGCGGCGGCGGAGGTTGTACCCCCGGAAGTGGCGGTGTCCCCAACTGGGCCACCACATGATGCCGGGACACGACCGGTTCGGATGATCCCAATAATTCTTGAAACTTCGTGTTCGTGGAACGCAAGTCCCGGAGGAGTTGTTGCGCTTCATCGGCCATGCTGGCAAAGTGGTCCAGTGCATTTTCGACTTTTGGTGTCGCTTCCTCAAATCGCCTGAATGATTTTTGGATGCGTAAGAGCGATTCCTGGGCCGTAGGCAGCACCTCACTGGCCTGGGTGAGAAGTCCCTGCGCGTTGATCGGTGTCGCACCGGAGAACTGGGCATCCGGTGGGTACGGGTCTGCTGGTGGGACAGGTTCAAATCCCGCCTTGGTTCGGGGAATAAAATCCAGTGTCGTATCGCCGTTCAGGATCCCGCGCGCGATCGTCGCAATTTCGGACGGGCGCGGGCGATGCAAGGGATCGACGATGATCCCAATTTTGACCTCACCTGTCCCCTCATCCAGATCAATGGATGCGACTTCGCCGATGCGGACACCGGATTTGCGAACGGGTGTCCCAATGGCCAATCCCGGCGCTTCGGCGAAGACAACCGTATATCGAATCTGGTTCGTGAACATCCGTGGCGAACCGCCAAAAAGGATGACCAATCCCGCGACCCCGGCCAAAGACAGGGTGAGGAACATTCCTAGTCGCACTCGCAAATTGCGCTCGGCCATTGCCGTTCTCCCTGTTCGTATGTCGCATCACGGTTGTGGGCGGAGTCCCTTTCTCAGCAGATCCCCGAGCAAATTCCCAGCGGCATCACGGGTCGCGTCTCGAACCAACTGTTGCACGGCATTGCGGAAAGCCACCGGATCCAGTCGCGGTTTGCCGACCGTCCCTGTGATGGGCAAACGGATTTCCTGTTTGAGCAACGTTTCTCGAATACGGGGATTGTTCTGGAACAGTGTGTCCGCGATTGCGGGGGGAAACGGGATCACCAATTGCATGACCAATTTCCCATCGAGTCCGACCCCGCCGCGGGTGGTGACTACGGTACGGCCCACATTCAGTTTGAAGTCACTATGGTAAACAATCCCGTCCTTGATCACGATGGGGACCGATTGTTCCGCGGCCGTGGCCAAGACTTTTTTGTCCGCGTTCAACAAAGTCAAAATTTCCGTGATCAAGGGGCCGGGTGTCACCTCGGCGGAATGGACCGTGAGTGTCCCTTTCACACTGGCTTGATTGGTGTCCGCCAGCGGGATTTTGGCGGCATCTACCAAATCGAACGAAACCTGTCCTTTGGCCTGGGCCACGTCCGCGAGGGCGGGGAGGGCGTATCCCAATGCGCCGAGTGTCCCATTCAGGGTGTCGGGGGTCAGATTCGCCTTTTCCACAATCCGGCCTGGGGCAATCGCCAAGTCATAGCGTGGCGCGTTGAGCGTTAATGTGGGATGAACCCGCACTTTCCCGCCCCCGAATGCCGCCTCAATTGGAGAGAGCTTGACACTGCCGTTGACCATCGCCGCGGCCAACTCTGCGGGGCCAACCTGGAAGCCGAACGCTCGAATCGCCTTCCATCCCACGGACGCATTCCCGGTGAGTTGGTCAAGCGGTGAAGGCTGGGGCCGCTGGGGACGCGGCGCGCCACTTGGACGGCTTGGTCCTCCTAACTGCTCGCCGACTTGCAGGGCGATGTCCTTTCCTCCACTATTGAGTGGACCACGCAAAGCAAATGGCCGCGTCCCAGAACCGCTAATCGTGGCTCCGCGTCCGAGGTAATTTCGGAGTGTGGGTTCTAGGCGGGCTAAATCGTAGGTGATGGAACCATCCAGCAGCATGTTGACGGTATTACTCAAATCCGTAATTGTGCCTTTCCCATCCACGAATAATCCGTCCCGCCCGCCGCGAAAGCTCGTGAACGTCAACTTTTCACCTGAAATACCCCAATCTCCGCGTGCGGTCACGGCCAGTTTGGGTTCGGTCCAGGTTGGATTCTTCTCAGGGCCGATGACCAATTTTTCCACGGCGAGTTGAGAATCAAAGGACACGTTCCCATCCGGTTTGAGGTCGAACCCCACGGACCCACTGGCGAGTCCCGTTACCGCCAGTGATGGGTCTGGAATGTCCAGTCCCACAGTGGGGAGCAACCGCTGGAGATTCGCGGTTACGGCCACGGTCCCACCACCCGTCAAGCCGCCGGAGGACGTTGGGTTGAGAACCACAGAGCGTGCGGCCAAACTCGCGGTCCCGCTGGAGAGCTGCCAATCGCTCAAAGTCAGACTGCCGGTGGGACGATGGAGGACCACGCGACCGTTGGTCTGGACCTCGGGTTCATGAATCAGGAGGCCGATGCCCTGAAACCGCAACGATTGTAGGGTGCCCTGCACGGAATCCGCGCGGAACTCGCGTGAGGACATGGCCACCGTTCCCTTGAGGGTGCCCGTTCCCGCCAATCGCCATTCCGCGGGCAACTCGTACCAGGGGCGTAGCCGATTCCGCCAGCGGGACAAATCGCCAGTAATTTGGGTCGAAAATCGGCCATCACCGAGCCGCTGGATGTCAGCAATGGGGTCCAATAATTTGAGATCGAGTCGGTCTTTCCCGGCGAGGAGTGCGACCGTCCCAGTGTCCACACGCACGGCATCCGTGTCCAGAATGCGGCCTGTCGTTTCGACTGTGAATTGTGCCTGCGGTTCGTTCCCGATCTTCCCTCGGGTATCGCGGAATGTCAACTGTGAGACATTCGCCGTAGCGGAGACAGTAAACTCTCTTTTGGGGTTGATTGTCACTATCACGTTAGTGTCCGTTGTCCCCGAGAGTTTCCACTCAGCGGGTAGCGTGACCCAGCGACCCAAGCGGGTTTGCCAGCGTGCGAGATCCCCAGACAAGTGCCCCAGCAATTTCCCGGATTGCGGGGCACGGGGTTCCGTCAATGGTTCCCGCAGAACCAGTTCGAGCCGATCTTTCCCTGCTCCGATCTGGAGTGTCCCCGTATCAATGCGGGCTGGGGTCTGTCCGGGTAACTGGCCAGTCGCGTTCAGCACCATGCGCAGTTGTGGTTCTTCGAGTCGCTGGCCAGAACCATTATCGATGACGAATCGCTCCAATTGCGCGGTCCCCTCCACGCGGATGTCGCGGTCCCCTTTGCGTACCGTGGTCAGCGCGACATCAGCGGTCCCGGAAAGCTGCAATGTCCCCAAATCGACGAATTCTCGCAGATGCCGTGTGAGACGATCCCAGTCGATTTTTGCGGTCACTTCAAGCGATTCCGGCGAACCGCGTGCTGCGAGACTGGCGAAGTCCGATTGGCACTCCAAGTTGTCAAAAATGGGCATCCCATCATCTCGCGTCCGCCCCGAAAACCGAGCTTGTAGCGGTTGGTCCCAAGCGAGAGTTCGCCCCGCGCGTGTCCCTTGCAAGGATTGTGTGTCCAATGTCCCCTGCCAACCAATCTGTCCATTTTTCCCAGTGGCCGTGGCCATCTCCACGGTGACGCGGCCAGCGTGTAATTCCGTCCCATCCCGTAACCGCATCAGATTGGGGACCAAGCGTGCCAACTTGGCCAAGTCCACATCCGCGGAAAGGGACTGACCGGGGCGTTCGAGGAGTTGCGTCCAAGGAGCCGTAAGATCCAGCACGCCTTGCCCTGTGACTACCCCCACATCGCATGCCAATTTCACAGACTCCACCGTCAGCACGTCCCCGACGCGGGTGAGTTTGATGGGCAAGCCCGCCTGCTGGAGGCGAATCCGGTCGCCGCCCCATCCGGGTGCCAATAGGTCCAATTGGGCGACATCGGTTCGACCTGCCACGGTCAGCGTGGGTTGGCCATCGGCGGATGTCCCCCAGGCACATGAGACATCGGCTGTGATGAGGCCGTGTAGTTCCATCTCGGGTTGAAATCGGTGAATCAACGGGGCCAGGCTGTCGATCGCAAAATCTTGGGCCGTCAATTTTACGGTGGATGGAGAACCGAATGCCCATTCCCCGGTGGTATGCCCTGTTCCCCGAATCTGATAGGTCAACGTCACCGCTTCTGAGCGAGGCCGTGGGACCGTGACCGTGAAATCGAACGTGGGGACGGGCGTGGCTGTCCCACCCGTAATTTGAAGTTGTCCTTCTTGAATGCGGAAGATGACCCCGACACGGTCCCCTGTTTCGGGTTGGTCAGAAGGTGCCAAAATGGGTGCGATTAAATCCTCAATGTTCGTGCCGTCTGTTCGACATTCCACCATCAATGTCGGGTGTGTGAGCGTGAATTCGCCGTAGTCACCATCAGAGCGGATGAGTGTCAGGAGCGTGAACGAGGAGGTGAGTGTTCCCCCGGTGGCAAGGGGTTGCCCGGAGTCTGACAGAATGGTCACGCCCGAGAACGTAATCGGTGAGAGCCAACTCCAGGACGCGGTGTCGCTAGACAATGTCCCCGCCAAGACCGACCCGGACAGAATGCGATTGAGGATGACATCCCGCAACGGCGTTTTGGCAACGATCGTCGGTGCGAATGCCGTGAGAACCCCGAGGCTCAGTACCAGTAATCCCACGATCCGGGGGAACCAACGACGACGGCGGGGCGGAATGGTCAATTCCACAATATCGGACATATCCTGCCTCCCTGCGGTCGACCGTGGCACGGGACAACCCCTCATCATCAGATTCGGACGGCCACGCAACCGGCTTCAACGATTTTACCGAATGCAGCGAGGCACGGGGGCACCACGGCGGAAGATTCGGAATGTTCCCCGTAGAGTGACGGCGTACATACGCAATCGTTATGACGGTGTTGGCGGTTGTGGGAGTGCGGTTTCACCGCTGCGACGAAGCGACATGGTGCCATCCCCGCTGAGGCGACGAACATGTGACGAGGAGTCTGTGGGCGAACCGCCGCGTATCCGCTCCGGGTGCGGGTGAGACGGGAACGTCAGGTGGAAGGATGTCCCGACACCGGGTTGGCTCTCGACTGTGATTGTGCCGTTTAACAATGAGACATATTCTTTGACGATGGAGAGCCCCAGGCCAGCATGTACCCCCGTTGCCGTGCGGGAGGAATCGGCACGGTAAAATCGCTCAAATATGCGATCCTGTGTTTCCAGGCTCATTCCGATACCCGTATCACGAATGGTGATGGCGGCACCGCCTCGGGGTGTCGGTTGGAGGGAAAGAGACAGCGTGCCGTGCGGCGTGTTGTACTCGATGGCATTGTGCAGTAGATTCATCAGAATCTCGCGGAATTTGCCTGCATCAGTCACGATCCCGACAGAAGCATTCAGGTCCGTGCTGACGGTGATGTCATTGGAATCCGCGAGTGGTCGAATGACGGCGATGCAGCCTTGGGCGATTTCGCGGACATCAATCGTTTCGAGTTGTTGAGAATCCTTTCCCGCATCCAGCCAAGCCAGAGTCATGATCCGCTCGACCAGGACACCGAGTTGTTTGGTAATCACGCGACATTCTTCCAAAACCTGTTTGTATTTCTCCGGCTCACGGGGTTTGCGGAGGGTCACATCAATCGTGGTGAGCAGTGCGGCGATCGGTGTGCGTAGCTCATGAGAAAGATCGGCAACGGCTTGTTTTTCATGCTCAAACGCTCGCCGCAAGGCTTCGAGTGTCGCTGTGAGACGGGCGTGAATGGGGAGCAATTCATAGGTGAGTTGATCGCTCTGGATCGGTAGGCGGAAATCCTTCTCGGAAACTTGACTGACCGCATCGGAGAGTCGGCGCAGCGGGCCGAGTCCTCGCCCAATGAGCAATGGCCCGCCAAATAGGGTGGCGAGGAACGTCACGCCGCCGATGACGGCGAGCCAGAAGCGAAACCGCCGGCGATCCCACTGCACATGCCAGGCCAAGTCTGATTTTTGCCGATCCACCCCGGCCTGAATACGGGCAATGCGTGTGTTCAGTTCCCCGGTGGTCCGCGCGTAGTGAATATAAATATTGGGCAATGGGTCTGTGTCGGTCGAGTTCGCACGAGGCGGCGGAGCGAATGGACGGGCCGGAGGGCCGGTGCCCGTCCGCGGAAACGGTACGCGAATCCAGCCGAGCGAGAGCGGCGTTTTGAGAATCACCCGCCGTCCCTGGTGATCTTCGGGTAATACGACTGTGTCAAACTGCCAAGTGATTAACTGATCCGTATTCAGCAACTCGCGGCGGAACGGCAACGTCAAGCCTTGCATACCCTGCGAGCGCCAGAGTCCGTGCGCTGTGTTCAGTTGAATGTACTCGGGTTGCCGTTCATCATCGACGACATGCCGGAAGTAGTGATCGTCCAAGTGCAGATTGACGAAGTATTCGCGGATCACGGGGCCGGAGAGGGGGCCAAACGGCGACCGTTTGCTTGGTCCCATCCCCACACTCCACACGGCCGGTGGAAGTGGACCCATCGCCGCGGCACCGATGAGTTGTGTGACCAGTCCACACTGAAACTTTCGGGATTCCCGTTCAAAGCGGTGAAAATACTGATACTGCATCACCCGGCCAATGTTGCGGGCCTGGGTGAGCAAATCTTGATCGAACTTGTCGCGGGCTTCCTTGATCCGTTCTTCGGCGCGCAGATCCAATGCTTCGGAGGAGGCTTCCAACCGGGATTCGAGCGTTTGCGTCATCACGCGATCGGCCAGAAACGCAACGGAACCCACACCTAAGGCAAGCAACCCCAGGAAATACAGGGTTAAAGAGCGGCGAATCGACGACATAACAGATCTCGGCCTGCGAGTGGACCGTACAGGCAGTATACAAGAAGTGGCGTCGAATGCGAGATATTAACCGATACTCACATCCCTTTTCCTACTGCCATCAGAATTGAGAACCAAACCGCTGCAAACATCGGCACGTTATGGGGCCAGTCGCTCCCGGACCCATCCACTATCGGTGCGGCGAAAGCGAATGCGGTCATGCAATCGACTCGGGCGGCCTTGCCAAAACTCGATCACCGTGGGCACCACGCGATACCCCCCCCAATGGGCGGGCCGGGGAACATCCCCATCGTGGTATTTCTGCATCAATTCCGCATGTTGGCGTTCGAGGAACTCTCGACCGGAAATCACCGCGCTTTGTGGGGAAGCCCACGCGCCGAGCCGACTGCCGAGCGGGCGAACGCGGTAATACTCATCGGATTCCGCCGCGGATACCGGCTCGGCTCGGCCCTCGATTCGGACTTGTCGCTCAAATTGATGCCAGAGGAAAGCCAGCGCCACAAACGGATTGGCCGCGATTTCCTCCCCCTTACGGCTATTGTAGTTAGTGAAGAATGTGAAACCCGCGTCATCGAATCCTTTGAGAAGCACAATCCGCACGGATGGTTTTCCCTCCGGCGTGGCCGTGGCGAGAGCGCAGGCGTTCGGTTCGGGCAACTCCGCGGCAACAGTAGAATCAAACCAGGATCGAAACAACAGAATCGGATCATCCCCCGCCTCGGCTTCCGTCAGTCCGGCGAGTGTGTAATTTCGGCGAAGGTCAGCGATGGAATTCATGATGGCTGTGGTCAACGAGCAAGGAGGGTCTGGATTTCTGATTATCGCGGTTCCCGGTCGCATTGTCACGGGGGTGACCCGTTTGGCGGATTCCGGGAAAGTGCGAGAACGACAACCCGTGCGGGCAATCACGGTTTGGGGCCAACGCCAGAGGCCGAACTGGGGAGTTTCAAGAAATCCGCATCGGTCACGGATTGATTCGGGCTGAGTTCAAAATCCGTGAGGGGCTTGGCCTTCGCGGTGGTCAGCTTGCCATCGGTTGAGGCCTTGTCCCGCGCGTTATTCTTACCGATCACCCGTGGCTGCGCGGCTTTCGCCCCGACGATTTCTTTCGTGCGTCCGAAGTAATTGTTGGAAAGTGTAACAGACCATTTGGGCGATTTGATCTCGCCTTCAACATGTAATCCGCCGGTCATCTGGAAGAAGGTGTTATTCGTAATGGTCACGGAATAATCGTTGGCCGGAGGGGGGAAAGCTGCAAGGGAAATCCCCTGAGTCCAGTTGAAGAAACGGGAATTGCGGATTTCTAAGTTCACCATGCTGCCCCGCAGTAGCATCCCAAATTCGCCTGGGCCTTGTAACTGAATCTGATCGAACGCAATATCTTGGCAGCTGGAACGCGTGCCATCCAGACTGATCCCGGCATCGACCTTTGCATTCGATGAGCAGGTGATGTTTTGAAACTGAACGGGGCGGCCACGTTCCCCTTTCAACAGATAGCCGCCAATAGCGTATTTTTTGGGGTTTCTGATGGTGATGTTCTGGAACGTGGTTCCGGGGCAGGACATCCCGACACCTAACCCGGAAGGCATGGTGTCGCCGCAGTCAATGACGAGGTTGGAAATCGTACTGGACTCCACGCCGATGACTTCCAAGACGCCATTCTGACGAATCGTGCCGCTGATTTGCGGGGTCCACAAAACCGAATGAGATGCATTCCCGGCTTCAATGGTGATGTCGTGCAAAGGGGTTCCCCCGCGACGACCGCTGAGCGTAACGGGAGGATCCGTGATCTGATCGTCGAGAATGATGATCCGTTCACCGGGTTTCAATTGTTCAAAGACTCCGCGCAGGCTGGTCAGCGTCCGGGCGGGATTCGGGCTGGTGCCGGATTTCGTGATGTACCAGACATTTGCCAATGCCGGGTCCACGACGGGTGGCGGGGTTCCTTTCATGAAAAAGACCGCCGCCGCTCCGGCGGAGACAACGGCAACGCCAAGGCCGACCAAGGCCGCGATCAGCACCAACCGGCGATTTGGCTTCCGCGTTGTTGGAGGGGCATGGGGTCGTGGAGCGTCCGTGGTTGTCGGGGGCAGCGTGTCGGCTTCTGGGGATTCCATGCCCACCGCACCCCAGAAGGGGTCGACAGGTGGTGTCGTCTCCGCGGGGGGTTCCGCTTCCGATGCCGCAACCGCGAATGGGTTCGCTTCTGACGATGCGGCGGGATTCGCGGCGGGAATCGATGCCAGGACGTGTTCCAATGGCGGAGCCGGTTGTGCCCCAGGATATATGCCGCTACTCGTGACCGCGGTTGGGGAGCGTGTGGGGGGCGTGGGAGCGGCGATGGGGACGGGCTCATATCGCGGAGCGACCGCGGCACTGGGAGGCAGGAGCAACTCCGCGGCCGAATGGGTCGGCGTGGACACTTGCGGTCGGGGCATGGGTCGTGGCGTTGGCGGGGCCAGTTCCGATTGGCGGGTGAGATTACCGGAACTGGGAGACGCGGCCGGTGAGAGACGCGGCAACTCCCGTTCAGATGGCGGAGCAATCGGGGTCATGACCCAGGGGGTCAGCGCGTGCATCAGGTCCGCTGGCGTTGGGAACCGAGCCTCTGGAGATTTGGCCATCATCTTGGCA
>JAIXLE010000249.1 GCA_026931725.1 Bacteroidales bacterium | reverse complement strand
CCATCAGATGCGCCCACACAGCCGAACAACAAAGCTCAGCAGCCCCGCCGGGACAACCCCAGCGAACAGGGCCACCGAGACACGATACCCAATCCCATCACGAGGTGGGGTCTGCTGCAGCGTCTGGTTCGGCTTCTCGCGTGCCGCCACTGCGATTCGCTTCTCCGCTCCCAGCCGCGATACCGCTTCTCGAAGCCACACCAACCACGATACCGCTTCTCGAAGCCACAGCCAAGCGTCTAAATCTCAAGCCAGTGACAACCAACCGGCACTCGCAGGCACAATGACGGCTCTCGCAGTCACACCCAGTCACCTGAATCTCACGCCAGTGACAACCAGCTGTCACTCGCAGGCACAATGACGGTTCTCGCAGTCACATCCAGTGACAACACGCTGTCACTCACAACAGTAATGCCGGTTCTCGCTGTCGCCGCCAACCGTGATACCGTATCTCGCAGTCACCGCCAACCGTGATACCGTTTCTCACAGCAATACCAGATAGAATACTCGCCCACGCAGCCGAACACACAAGCTCAGCAGCCCCGCCCTACTCAAGGGACAAACAAGGCCACCGAGGGACACGCACAAAACAACCCACTTGGCGGGGTCTGCTGCAGCGACTGGTTCGGCCCGCCTCCGCGGGACACCAGCCGCCACACCAACAAGACCTCCGCCACATCCTGCACCAGAAGCCTTTCGGGATACCGCTGAACCACATTCGCGGCACACCAGTGACAACCCACTGTCACAAGCCGTGTCCCAAAACCAAAGGCACTCTACCCCAGCGTCCGCCACATACTCGACCGTGCCGACGATCAGGGTCACAAGCCGTGTCCCAAAACCAAAGGCACTCTACCGCCGAACAACAAAGCTCAGCAGCCCCGCCGGGACACCCACAGCGAATAGGACCACCGAGACGCGATACCCAGCCCCATCACGAGGCGGGGTCTGCTGCAGCGACTCGTTCGGCCTCTCGCACGTCGGCACTGCGATTCGCTTCTCTGCCGCCAACCGCGATACCGTTTCTCGCAGTCGTTGCCAGCCACACAGAATCACAATACCACAGGCGAATGACTCAAGATCTCTGTAGAGTCAGTTTATGGCCTCAATCCAATACAGTGGATGACGACGTGCCTATTTCCATGACAACCACCATCTCCCTACTCAGCAGACGGCGGACGACTCAGCCAATACAGCAACCCGATCAATCCCAAGCCCGCCCCAATGGCCGACAATCCTGGATACACATCATCAAACGTGACAGGCCCCTTCTTGCCCGCTACCCCAGCATAGATCAGTCCTCCGCCCAGCCCGAAGATAGCTATCAGGGTCAAACCCAGCTTGACTAACAGAAATACAGACTGACGGGGTGCGGTAGTGGCCCGGAGTCGGTCGAAGTACACCTGCAGGTTTTCTCCCGTATCGACCCACACACACTCCTGATCCGGGACGCTGGCATTGCACCCGGTACAAAACGTTTGATCGGACAGGTAATGCCACGGGTCTGCCTGATACCGGCGGACGACCTCCGCTGGCATGACAGTCGACGAACCGCACGATTGATGGACATACACTCGCGTCTCATCGCCCTCCGTGTCGGCACCTGTTGCCATTGGCATGTTCTCCCCTCGCCGAACAACAAAGCTCAGCAGCCCCGCCGGGACACCCCCAGCGAACAGGACCACCAAGACACGATACCCAACCCCATCACGAGGCGGGGTCTGCTGCAGCGTCTGGTTCGGCTTATCTTAAGCCACCACTCCGCCACACGGACACCGCCCTTACACCGGCATTTCCGCCAGCCGCGATACCATCAGAGCCTGGGGTCGCCAACCACGCAGAACCACGATTCCATCAACAGCCACCTGAAACAAACACCAGTGACAACCCACTGTCACTCACTGACGCGATGCCGTGTCTCGCAGTCGCCACCAACCAGTTCCGCGTGTCTCGCAGTCACAGCCGAACAACAAAGCTCAGCAGCCCCGCCGGGAACACCCCCAGCGAACAGGGCCACCGAGGCACGATACCCAGCCCCATCACGAGGCGGGGTCTGCTGCAGCGACTCGTTCGGCTTCTCGCACGTCGGCACTGCGATTCGCTTCTCTGCCGCCAACCGCGATACCGTTTCTCGCAGTCGTTGCCAGCCACACAGAATCACAATACCACAGGCGAATGACTCAAGATCTCTGTAGAGTCAGTTTATGGCCTCAATCCAATACAGTGGATGACGACGTGCCTATTTCCATGACAACCACCATCTCCCTACTCAGCAGACGGCGGACGACTCAGCCAATACAGCAACCCGATCAATCCCAAGCCCGCCCCAATGGCCGACAATCCTGGATACACATCATCAAACGTGACAGGCCCCTTCTTGCCCGCTACCCCAGCATAGATCAGTCCTCCGCCCAGCCCGAAGATAGCTATCAGGGTCAAACCCAGCTTGACTAACAGAAATACAGACTGACGGGGTGCGGTAGTGGCCCGGAGTCGGTCGAAGTACACCTGCAGGTTTTCTCCCGTATCGACCCACACACACTCCTGATCCGGGACGCTGGCATTGCACCCGGTACAAAACGTTTGATCGGACAGGTAATGCCACGGGTCTGCCTGATACCGGCGGACGACCTCCGCTGGCATGACAGTCGACGAACCGCACGATTGATGGACATACACTCGCGTCTCATCGCCCTCCGTGTCGGCACCTGTTGCCATTGGCATGTTCTCCCCTCGCCGAACAACAAAGCTCAGCAGCCCCGCCGGGACACCCCCAGCGAACAGGACCACCAAGACACGATACCCAACCCCATCACGAGGCGGGGTCTGCTGCAGCGTCTGGTTCGGCTTCTCGCGTGCCGCCACTGCGATTCGCTTCTCCGCTCCCAGCCGCGATACCGCTTCTCGAAGCCACACCAACCACGATACCGCTTCTCGAAGCCACAGCCAAGCGTCTAAATCTCAAGCCAGTGACAACCAACCGGCACTCGCAGGCACAATGACGGCTCTCGCAGTCACACCCAGTCACCTGAATCTCACGCCAGTGACAACCAGCTGTCACTCGCAGGCACAATGACGGTTCTCGCAGTCACATCCAGTGACAACACGCTGTCACTCACAACAGTAATGCCGGTTCTCGCTGTCGCCGCCAACCGTGATACCGTATCTCGCAGTCACCGCCAACCGTGATACCGTTTCTCACAGCAATACCAGATAGAATACTCGCCCACGCAGCCGAACACACAAGCTCAGCAGCCCCGCCCTACTCAAGGGACAAACAAGGCCACCGAGGGACACGCACAAAACAACCCACTTGGCGGGGTCTGCTGCAGCGACTGGTTCGGCCCGCCTCCGCGGGACACCAGCCGCCACACCAACAAGACCTCCGCCACATCCTGCACCAGAAGCCTTTCGGGATACCGCTGAACCACATTCGCGGCACACCAGTGACAACCCACTGTCACAAGCCGTGTCCCAAAACCAAAGGCACTCTACCGCCGAACAACAAAGCTCAGCAGCCCCGCCGGGACACCCCCAGCGAATAGGACCACCGAGGCACGATACCCAACCCCATCACGAGGCGGGGTCTGCTGCAGCGTCTGGTTCGGCTTCTCGCGTGCCGTCACTGCGATTCGCTTCTCCGCCACCAGCCGCGATACCGTTTCTCACAGCCGCCACCAGCCGCGATACCGTTTCTCACAGCCACACCCAACCGCGATACCGTCTCTCGCAGTCACCGCCAAACGTAATACCGTCTCTCGCAGTCACCGCCAATCACCAAAATCTCAAGCCAGTGACAGCCAGCTATCACTCGCAGATACAAGGTCGGTTCTCACAGTCACAGCCAGTGACAACATGCTGTCACTCCCAACAATAATGCCGCTTCTCGCAGTCGCCGCCAGCCAAGCTCCCACTTCTCGAAGCAACATCATACAGAATGATCGCACGCACAGCCGAACACTCAAGCTCAGCAGCCCCGCCGGGACACCCCCAGCGAATAGGACCACCAAGGCAAGCTAACCAACCCCATCACGAGGCGGGGTCTGCTGCAGCGTCTGGTTCGGCCTGCCGTTGCTGCGCCCGGAGTTGCCGCACCTCCTCAATACGCCGGCATCGCCCACCCAGGTGCAAGACAGCGTGGCAGTTGGGGCACACCGGCCGCAAGTCCTCGACCGGATCGACCACATACGCGCCGCCCACCTCGGACAATGGGCGGACGTGATGGACGTGGATATACCCCTCGGCCTCGGGACCGTACTCCGCGCCGAAGCGGAATCCACAGATGCAACAGGCAGTACCTTGGGCCGCGATGCACTGGCGGCGGGCCTCCGGGTTCCGCTCATAGGCGTTGACCGTGACCCGACAGACCGCCCCCTCAAATAAAGGTCCGGCCACCAGAACCTCGTCCGGTGACACGAAGTTCTCGGTTGCGACCCAACCGAGCAGCTCGAGCGACCGGGCGACCTGCGGGCGCATCGTCCACAGCCACTCTTTCCCTGGTTTGGCCTGAGTAACTAGGACATCCACAGGCATTGAGGTTGGGTGAAATCCTAACAGGTCACCGACCCGGTGGCCAAGCCGTCCGTACTGGAGGTTCGCACTGTTGAAGCGGCCATACCCAGCGGCACCCGCCATTTGTGTCGCAGTGACGGTTCGAGTCGGCGCACCGTAGTGAAAGCGCAGCATCGCCAGATGGGCATCAGCAAGTTGTCCGATGGACTCGAACGCCTCCACATATCGCTCGGCCAGCGGTGCCGTGTCAATAACGCCTGCCATTGATACGCTCTCCTTCGCCGAACAAAATAGCTCAGCAGCCCCGCCGGGAACACCCCCAGCGAACAGGACCACCGAGGCACGATACCCAATCCCATCACGAGGCGGGGTCTGCTGCAGCGCATAGTTCGGCTTCCCGCACGCCGCCACTGCGATTCGCTTCTCCGCCACCAACCGCGATACCGTTTCTCGAAGCCACAGCCAATCACCGGAATCTCAAGCCAGTGACAACAACATCGCCACACCAACCACATTGCCGGTTCTCGCAGTCACTCGCAACTACAATGCCTGTTCTCACAGCCCCCCGCCGCCGAACACACAAGCTCTGCAACCGGGGCCGCCGAGCGGACTGGAACACTTGAGAAAACCTATGAGCGGACCCGGTCTGCTGCAGCGATTCGTTCGGCGACTCAGCTTTGCAACTCCGCTATTAAAAGCTCAAGATACTCACGCGATGGAATGTGTTGGTTCGGCGGCCGGTCTGAACTTATCAGTGTCTGCAGCTGATGTTGAATGCAGGCCAGTCGATACGCATGCTCATCCATACCGTCCAACCTGGCGGCACCCTGCACGATGTCGCGGTATGGATGGTGTAAGTAGTCGGTGGATAGACACGCGCTATAAATATCCTCCAAGCAACCTAAACAGATCCACTTGGTGGAAATTGGACGCATGGGGCAAACTACCCAGCCGATATCCCCTTCCATATCACCGATAGATTGGGCTTGGCAGTAAGGGCAGATGTATTTCTTCCCCACTGTCAGCGCCAGATCGATACCCGGAGTTATTTCAGGTCGAATCGGAAACATAAATCACCAAGGTCGGAGTGTAATCAGTTTGCCGATCTTCGGGTCGAATACAATTGCCATTCCTTGATGTACAAAAGCACTTTCCCCGCGTCCGGCATTCACAAGAGCCCCTTTGCGGATGATCGTTTGTAAATCGCCGAAGGTTCGCGTGCCAAGTGCCGATGTGCGTGGATCGATCACTCGACCGATGAAGTGGCTGGAGGGCGTAAAGCCGGTTCCTTGAAATGCCTTCACCACGTCGGCATGTGTTGCTTCACGAAGACCATCGATCCGGCGTGCACCACGAATCGTGAACGATGCCCGATCCGCTATTGTTTCCGCTGGCTTGACGATACACTGTGGCCCGTTGTGTACGAGCATCGCATCATCGCCGACACCGACGAAATAGTTGTGAAAGTATTCTATCTCGATCCCAAACACATCGATCATTCCGGGAATGCGACGGATTGATTCCACAGGTGCGACGACATTGCCAGCAACACGGATATTTTCACCTTTGAGAAGTTCATGCGAACCAACCCATCCTCGTCGATCTTCCGACCAGACTTCGTGTCCGGGCGTGACCTTCACCACCTGTCCACCCCAACGAAACTCCACGACCTCATACGTGGTGTGCTTGACACGTCCAACGACTCGGCTCGTCCACAACTGGTTCTCGGCCGGCAAAGGTGGAACGGGGATTTCATAACGCCGTTCCGGGTTGCCGAGAATGGTGCCGACAGTTCCATCCGCCATTTCAATGCTCATTCCGCGATGCAGATCGAGGACACTCACAGTCTGTCCATCTACAAGGCGAAACCGTTCATCCGCATCGAACAGGATTCGGGCTTCGGCCAAACCAAACATCTCCGCGTAAGAGTATGTGACGATGACTTCGGTTACGCCATCGGGGTTCGTCTCTCGAATCCAATCGTACTTGGCTTCGATTTGACGGGGAGTAGGAGGCGCAAGAGTTCCGGGGAGGGTGCCTCCAAAACTGGGTAGTGGAGCGCAGAGTAACCGAGTGCGGCCAACATCCGCAGTGTCGATGGTCATCCCGAATTTCGGCGACAACTCGGCTAATCGTTTGAGCGCTCGCCGCATTGCCGCCTGATCGAGATGTGGTTCGATTCCAGCGTTCGGTTTGCTGAAATCGGGGAAGGTTCGGGGATAACAGCATCGCCGATAAAGTTTGCCACTACCACAAAGACACGGTTCGTATAGTCCTTCGGGTGGTTTAGGTGCCGATGGTGGAGATTTGGGCGGTTCGGGCGGCACTGTGGTTCGTGTTCGAGATATCGGATAGGCAAATTGACTTTGCGGAGTTGTTCGATTCAGACAGCAATGCTTGAATTTCCTGCCACTTTGGCATGGGCAAGGGTCGTTGCGGCCAATACGATGCCGTTCCTCCATGCTACACCTTCTCTTGCCGCCGAACAACAAAGCTCAGCAGCCCCGCCGGGAACACCCCCAGCGAACAGGGCCACCGAGGCACGATACCCAGCCCCATCACGAGGCGGGGTCTGCTGCAGCGACTCGTTCGGCTTCTCGCACGCCACCACTGCGATTCGCTTCTCCAGTTGGCGTTCACCCACGCCGAGCAATTCATGATGTATGCCAAAGCTGTTTTGTTCGGCGACCAGGAGCGGGCAGCGAGCATCCTGGTTGCGGCTACTCCGAAGGAGATGAAGGCACTGGGCCGGCAGGTGGCGGGGTTTGACCCAGCCGTCTGGGAACTGTTCCGCGAGGGAGTCGTGTATACTGGTTGCTACGCCAAGTTCACCCAGAACGCCGAACTGCGCGCAGCTCTCCTGGCCACGCGGGGAACGACGCTGGTTGAGGCATCCCCGTACGACACGGTGTGGGGCATTGGGTTGGCGGAGGATGACCCCCGTTCACGGGACCGTGCCCAGTGGCAAGGGCTCAATCTTCTCGGTCGGGTTCTCACTCGGGTCCGCGAGTCCATCGCGTTTGAGCAGCAGGCTTCTGGTTGTGGATAGCCCAGTTATTGAATCCAGAGTTCAGCAATGGAAATCGTGTAACTGCTTGTAGAACTGTAAGATACGGTTTCGGCACTGGTGGCGACTGCGAGACACGCTGGGGTATCGGTGAGTGACGGTGGGTTGTCACAGTTGTTTGTTTCCGGTGGCTGGTGCTGGAATTGTGGTCCTGCGTGGCTGGTGGCCTCAGGCTCTGATGGTATCGCGGCTGGCGGAAATACAGGTGTAAGGGCCAGTGCTTTAACCATCATTCTTCGCTTCGCAGGGTGGGGGTTGGCCCATCGACT
>JAIXLE010000032.1 GCA_026931725.1 Bacteroidales bacterium | reverse complement strand
GCCGTCTCCGGCCAGAACCCGTCACTACTGCCCGAAAGGGCGTGAACGGTTACTCCTCCAGATACTTCTGGCTCCCCTGCATGGCGTAGGTGACTTCACCGGTTTCAGCATCCACTCCCGCCTGGCGCACTCCAGGCCTGGCACTTGGTCCCTTAGCCTCGACCACCACCCACCGGTCCCCCTGCTTGTACACCTTGTCCAGATCGAAGTTCCCGTTCGGCGACGTCCCAGTGTACTCCAGGATCGCCCCCCGGTTGGTCATGTATGCATCCGCACCGGCTTCTCCCAACGCCTTCCCGGCCGCGTCTTTCTCCACCTTCACGCCGGACTTCCGGGCCGCATCGTAGCTCGCCCAGGCGGCCTCGGTCGCCGTCTGGTCCGCGGCGGTGAAGTTCTCCCGCTTGATTGCCCCGTCTGGGACAGACGGGTGGGACACTCGCGGGTCACCATTACTCCGGGGGCGATCCCGGTGATGCTTGCTCTTCGTTCCCTCCTCGACCGATGGTATCGTCATCTTGGTTGGCGGGGCTTCCTTCGGCGGTTTGACACCATCCGAAAGGGATGCTTGCGGCGTTGCCGTCGAACTCGGCACCGGAATGGATGGAGCTGTTTCCGCCGCCGCTGTGGCTTTGGTCACTGGGGTGACACTGCCCAAATTGCAAGGATCGCTGTTGTGGGCGAGTAGCCCGATGGCCCCGACAGCGTAGGCGTGCAGACCTTCGACCTCCAGGTTGAAGACTGGCTGTGGATCCGTGAACAACTCCACCGACGACACCCGTGCCATTCCTGACCGAGTGAGCACAACGTCCCCGACCTTCATCGCCCCCAGCGGAACCCATCGGCCCAGGGTCGATCCCGGCGGCTCGTCCGCCCCATGGTCCGGCCGGCCACGGTCGGTCAGGTCGCCGCATTATAGAAATATAGTTCCCAAGACAGTATCATGCCGTCTGATTGCTAGATCAACTCGCCGGACTGGGGATCGAACAGAATAACTCCACGAAATGTTTCAAGGGTTTGGCAGGAGAGGACGAAATCATTGAAGTGCATCATATCGAGATCGGGATCGGTGCTATACACCTCTATCCTGCGTTTGCAATTAGCAATGTCTTGCGAACGAGAGCATGAGGAAAATGTCTCAGCAATTTCCATCGATTCTTCGGCAACGAACGACTCGTCCATAAGTTGGAAACTGACAGCCCAATCAGGGTCGTCTACCGTGATCGTCTTGCCATCGCGAGCGATCCTCTTCGCGGGAAACCACTCGGCCAACCGTCTCACTGCAACGTCGAGATCAAAATCAGAATCGTCTTGGAGGAAAGCAATTGCTTCGTATGTATGCGACGACATCCTAGTGCCTCTATACAATTTTTGTCAAGGCTATACCGCGAAAAGCGTACTTGCACAAAGAATCATATATACCATTCGTTATAAAAAGCGATTCTTGCTCAGGTATGGTAAAGACAAGTTGATCGCTAAGCATGTCGTCACGGAATGAGTAACGTTTGATGCGCTTAATGCGGTAAGGTGCACTGCGAAATCTTTCGAAGTCTGAATTGTCGTGGTCAAGGCAATCTATAGTTGCGTTGCATTTTACTAGATAAAATTGCGCATCATTCAGGGTCACAGGTAGTGTCGAGTAGTTCATAAAAGCTATTGAACCAATCGCATCCACAAGCCGATTTGATACCAGCCCCAGCGTTCCAGGGACAGAGTAGAAGTCATACTTCGTTGCTTCTGGCTGCTCGACCAATATATTTAGCGGTGTATATTGCTCTATCGACACCTTGCTGTGCAACAAATCGTCAACGAGCCCCCAATCTACAGGGTTTGTTTCCTTGACCTGAACAAAATCAATCTCGGGCCTGTCATTTTCGATCGAATTTGACAAAAGCCAAATAGACTTCGGCATAATCGGTTGAACTCCTTTGGTTACTGAGCATTATTGATTTTCAGCAGTCCGGTCAACAGTTCCTCTTTAATGTCGCTCAGAATTTCTGGTAGTGGCCCTACATAAGGGATATGTTGTAGAGTCGTACGAAGTACCACAGGGCACCGATGTGGTTCTTGGGACACTTGGAGAAAGATAGCGTCTTCCGCACGAATCGGGCACACCGTTGACGGAGCGTACACCAGAATCGTTCAATGTGCGCGGTCAGTCCAGAGTCCTTCCCGCCCGGGGCATGCCGCTCCTCCGGGACCACCGCCCGATACTGAGCCAGGAAGTCCGTACAGACAATGGCTCCGTCCCGATATTCGTCCGGGAGTGCCTCCCACAAATCCCGCGCTGTGGCCTCGGATCGGTCCCCAACGACCATTGCCACGACCTGCCGCGTGTCCGCGTCCAACGCCGCCCAGACCCACCAGACTTCCCCCTTTTTACCGACGAAACTCCACAATTCATCGGCCTCGATCACCAGCTTGCCCGTCTTTTTTTAGCGGACCGGGGTGGTGCGGCGTCTCGTCCCGGTACAGGGTGTTGACGAACCCTTGGAGCCAGGACCGGGACACACCGGTTACCCGAGCGATCCCGCGCAGACTCATCCGTTCGCCCAAGAGTCGGCGGATCAGCCCCTTGGTCTCATCGGACACGGGACTGGTTTTGGGACACGCGACAAATCGTCGACCACAGGTCCGACAAAGGAACGTCGGGGTGCCGGCGGCGTTGGGTCCATTGCGGACCACATGGACCGATTGGCACTTGGGACAAGGGGGCAATGGAGACATGGAATGGCTGGTATTTTGCATATCCCTATCCTAGCACAATCCCCCACCTCGGGCCACTACCGAATTTCTAAGGCCTCGTCTTTATTGTTAGCAACATTGAGGCGTGTCACAACCTCGTTGGTGTAGGCACTCGCTGTACGGCCTCGGTGAATCGATGCGACACGTCCTGCATAATCGTGCCGTGGCAGCCATACGCCGTTTGCTGGCGAATTCAGATCAATACCCCATGAGTGTAGCCGTTTCCCCAACGGTGTGTCGAACAACTCCACTCCGAAGATGTGGTGCGCTTCGGCACGCACGGGGTAAGGATTCGGTCCCAAGTTCTCTGCCAAAATATCGCGAGCCCGCGTGCCCTTGATCGGTGATTTCGTATGGTTGGCGGTGGGGTTCTGGATCTTGATGTCTGGTTGATCTACTGCGCCGTCGTACTTCGCGGCAGGACTGACAGTCTTCGTATTTGGCGCATCAATCCCATTAGTAACGCCTTGTGTCCCCCCTATGCTGGTGGTAGTTGGGGCGGCACCAGCGTTGTTGACTGTCACCTGGGGGGCATCTGGTGCTTTCGCAACTTGGTGCGTCGACACCCGCTCAGCTGCCTCTGATACTTCGCCCAGGTTGCAAGGGTCGCTGTTGTGCGCCAGCAGTCCCGCCGTCCCGACGGCGTAACTGTGCAGCCCTTCGACCTCCAGGTTGAAGACCGGCACACGATCGGTGAAGAGGTCCACATCGACCACTTGAGCCACGCCCGACCGTGTCAATACGCGGTCATTCACTCGCAACGCCCCGAGCGGAACCCATCGGCCCAGGGTCGATCCCGGCGGCTCGTCCGCCCCATGGTCCGGCCGGCCACGGTCGGTCAGGTCGTCCCCTTCAATGACCCAAACGGCATGTCCGTCGGTCCCGGTGATCGTGTCCCCAGTGGATAGGCAGACGGTCGCCATTCCACCTGCGGACATGTTCTCAAACGTGCGGAGGACTCGGCACAGCCGCCACTGCTGCGTCTGCCGGTCGAAGGCCCATACCTGGTCCGCAGTCGTGACCTCCTCGATCGGCTTCGTCCCCTCCACGGTGTGGACCAATGTCCCAGCCACGAAGCACTTGGGTTTGTTCTTCAGCCACGCCACACTTTGAGCACTGAGCCCGAGCAACCGGAGGGTAGCATCACCGAAGTATCGATACGCGGCGGCCGTGTCATCATTGGCGTATGCGTTTACACCTTGTCCAAGACGAAAACCGGTGATTCCCGCCTCAACCGCTGTCGAGGTGCGGTAGACGATCTTGGTCAAATCCTTGGCAGTGACGACACATCGGCGGGCCTTGAGAGCCACGCCGAACCCTGTCAGCATCGCCACGTCGCCAGCGAGTGAGATCGCCGATTCGGTGTAGTTGCCGTCCAGGAAGTCGCTGACCGCACCGACCAGCGGCAAGAGACGGATGCCGAAATCGATGCTCTGAGCGACAACGGTATCCTGAGCGGCCTGTTTCCTGAGTATGACCGCTTTGAGTCGTCGCTGCTCACCAGTTGGCGGCGAAGATCTCACCCGTCACCCACGACCATGGCAGGTAGTCGTATTTACAACGAAGCACTACGGAGTTGTCCGTCCACTCCGAAACAAGCACGAATCCCGTGGCCACCGAACATTTCCATTTGGCCGTCGTTAAAGAACAAAGTGAAGTCTTTGCCATCACTCGGAATGTTCACACTCGTCAAGTCGATCCGTCGCGAGAACTCTTCCGCCGTGATTGGAGACTCTTCGCTCCAATGATGGTTGTAAATCTCAACCATTTCGCGAGACACTGCCGTATAAGTCTGTTGTTCAGACTCTCTCAACCATGCAACGACGGGATACGCACTTGTAAATACATCGGGAGACTCTGGGTGGTTTGAGTGAGCGTCTGTCGCTGGCGTGATGTCAAGTTGTATCCACCGACCTGACGGCAGGGCAAGCCCACTCCTCCAATAGTGCAACTCATCGTCCCATTCAAGCGATCCAAGTACGGGATCCTGAATTACTCGCGCCATTTGCATGCCTCCACTTCCATCTCATTAAATCTTACAAAATATTAGTCATTTGTATTTCAGAAAATTATTGCTCATCTAGGTATCACCACAAGTAGTCTGCCGGGATGAGACCGAGTTCACGTGCTTGCCGGATCAAATCACTGTCCAGTCCTTGTCGCTTATCGGTCATGAGTCCCCGTACTATCAGCTCTTGTGTCACGCTTGCCGCATACGATTGACCGCCTGTATGTTTTGAGAGATCATGAGCATTTTGTTTCACGAGTTGCATCGTCTGCATATCTTGATAGTGATGCCAAGTCAGCTTGTTCGAATCCCTCCACCGTTGGATGACTGCGGTATTCACATTGCCATTCTGGAATAGATAATCGGGTAGTGGCCCTGCATAAGGGATATGTTGTAGAGTCGTACGAAGTACCACAGGGCGCCGATGTGGTTCTTGGGACACTTGGAGAAAGATAGCGTCTTCCGCACGAATCGGGCACACCGTTGACGGAGCGTACACCAGAATCGTTCAATGTGCGCGGTCAGTCCAGAGTCCTTCCCGCCCGGGGCATGCCGCTCCTCCGGGACCACCGCCCGATACTGAGCCAGGAAGTCCGTACAGACAATGGCTCCGTCCCGATATTCGTCCGGGAGTGCCTCCCACAAATCCCGCGCTGTGGCCTCGGATCGGTCCCCAACGACCATTGCCACGACCTGCCGCGTGTCCGCGTCCAACGCCGCCCAGACCCACCAGACTTCCCCCTTTTTACCGACGAAACTCCACAATTCATCGGCCTCGATCACCAGCTTGCCCGTCTTTTTTTAGCGGACCGGGGTGGTGCGGCGTCTCGTCCCGGTACAGGGTGTTGACGAACCCTTGGAGCCAGGACCGGGACACACCGGTTACCCGAGCGATCCCGCGCAGACTCATCCGTTCGCCCAAGAGTCGGCGGATCAGCCCCTTGGTCTCATCGGACACGGGACTGGTTTTGGGACACGCGACAAATCGTCGACCACAGGTCCGACAAAGGAACGTCGGGGTGCCGGCGGCGTTGGGTCCATTGCGGACCACATGGACCGATTGGCACTTGGGACAAGGGGGCAATGGAGACTGGGAATGGTTGGTGTTTTGCATATCCCCATCCTAGCACAATCCCCCATCTCGGGCCACTACCGATAATCGTCTGGCATACCGAGTTGTTGACGAAGCTCGGAATTCGTCTTCAACATCACACCAAACGCTTCGTCTGCTCGTCGAAAGTCCGTTTGATCGGTCCTCACACCAGTCATCCGGATTTGAACAGCGACACCTTCCACTGGTTCGAACACAGGAAATTGTCCCTGGTACTTGACGGGTGGTACCGAGGAGTCTGGGCCATGCCAGAACGACTCACCCGCAACTCCCGGACTGCCGTCGGCGTTCTTCCACTGCCCTCCTTGCGGCAGATTGGGCTTGCGTTTGTACGCCGTAGCCGTGTTCTCAGTCACGGTCCAAGGGACGTTGTCCTTCTTCACCGTGGGTTTGATCGTCCCGCTGGAAGGAGCAACCGTCTCTGGTTTTACTCCCGGTTGGCTGACCTCTGGCGCTTTACTCGCCTGGGGAGCCTCTACCACTGGCTTGGCCTGTGCTGTGGCCGCAGCCTTGGTGGTGGACTGGGCCATGCCGGCGTAGTCGGCTGGGTCGGCGTTGTGAACCAGTGCCCCGGCCGTTCCGACTGCGTAGCTGTGCAACCCCTCGACCGTCAGGTTGTACACCGGGACCGCTTCGGTCCAGGTTTCGAGCACCACGACCCGGGCGACCTGACCCGCTCGGGTCAACACCACGTCCCCTACCGCCAGAGCGGACATCGCCACCCATCGGCCCGGCGTCGGACCGGGTGTTTCGTCGTGCCCGTGGTCCCCAACCGTCCGCCCGGCGAGACCCTCACCTTCGATCACCCAGAATGGGTGACCGACCGTTCCGGTCAGTTCGGTGCCATCATCGAGTGTGAGATGGGTCAGCAGGTCGGACCGCCGTTCGAACGTCTGCACCACCGGACACAGCCGCCACTGCTGCGTCTGCCGGTCGAATGCCCACACCTGATCCGCAGTCGTGACCTCTTCAATGGGCTTCGTCCCCTCCACGGTGTGGACCAATGTCCCAGCCACGAAGCACTTCGGCTTCCGCAGCCAGATGTTATCTTTACATAGGCCAGGGCGGTGTCATTCATCGACTAAGCACAGCGAGGTAATGAACGTATCAAAAGAAGAGCCGATCAATTCGCAATCATCCATCGGATTGGCAGAGACTCCGTGCTGATCCCACCAATAAATGCACCCGAAGTCATCGCCAGCTAGAGAAATGCATATTTGACCGCCAGGGCTCGACGCTATAGGCAAGAGCCTAGATGGTAACCGATCTCCAAACCCTGACTTTTTTTGATACAAGTCGTAAGTGTCACCTGTTTTGATTCCATAGAAAACTTCTACGGGTGAAGATGACTTCAATGGGTCGTTAATGTCACCATATCTCACATCACCATCGCCAGCCGATACTCCATATTTGAGTAAGAAATGTGCATAATCCTCAGGCAGTTTGTGGCCAATTGCATTTTCCAGACTATCGATTTGCACTCTGTTTAGCTCAATAAACTCCTGAGTTTTTACTGGATACACCCGGACTCTGTTCATTACATTGTTATATTTATTCATAATTTTTACTCCGTCTAAGTGAGTCTAGGCTTTATTGTGATTATAATCCCAATAGATCGTCCAGCATACCTCTACCCCCGTAATGTGCGATAAAGTTGTTTAGATCGGTTGGCACGAGCTGCATAGTTTCCATATCTTCGAGATGGTGCCATGTCAGATCGTTTTGACTCCTCCATTTTTTTACACTTGCTTTGCCCCAGGGCTGACCGTTAGGGGACGAGACCTGCGCTTGATTAAGTTGATCCGCCATCCATTCGTCTGCTTTAGCAAAATCACGTGCTGACCTATCTTTTCTTGAGACGGTCGCGTCGATATCAAGTGTGATTTTGGTTTCACCCCTTATCCCTTTTATATCTTGAATATAGGGCTCGAATCGTGGATTCCCGTTTGTGAAAGTTATATCCACAGAGGCCGGCCGCACCTGCCCCGGGGACGTGATCGCGTCCAGCACCCGCGGGTCAGT
>JAIXLE010000260.1 GCA_026931725.1 Bacteroidales bacterium | reverse complement strand
TGGATGGGCCATACCTCATTGGCCAATTGGATAACCGCCCGGCATATATTCGCTCCGTGCGAGTGGGGCAAACCGTCCGCGTGCCTCGACGCGGGTTGACGGATTGGCTGATCGTGCGCCGGGGCATTCCGCATGGCGGCTTCACCATGCGCGTGATTGCATCGCGGTTACGCCGGGCCAACGGCGAGGCTGCGTGATTTGGCGTAGCCGCGTAATTTGTGAAGGTATCGCCAACAGAGATCGCAGACCGTTTGAGTGTCCACCGTGTTTGATGAAAAAGGTTATGTGCAATTCCGCTCGGACTGGCAGCACGCGGATCCACCGAGGCACGCTGTTGTCGAGGATCTGATCCGTTGGCGGGAGCGTCTGTACCGACTCGGGTTGATCGGCGTGTACCCGGATGGCATCGGCTTCGGGAATCTCAGCGGTCGGACGCACGGTCACGCATTCATCATCACCGGCACGGGAACGGGTCAACTCGCAACACTCACTCCCGCCCACTTCTGCACGGTGACTGCATTTGCGATCGCGGAAAATCATGTCACCTGTGTTGGCCCCGTGCAAGCCTCCTCAGAGGCGATGAGCCATGCGGCGGTATATGTCGCGGACCCCACGGCAGGGGTGGTTCTTCATGTTCATCATTGGGGTTTGTGGGAGAAACTGTCTGATCGCATTCCCACCACGGACCCGCACGCGGAAGCTGGGACACCCGCAATGGGTGCTGCCATCACACAACTATTGGAAGTGGGAGTGCCCGGCGGAGTCTTCATCATGGGCGGCCATCGAGAAGGTATCATGGCCTACGGCACCACGGCGGATCAGGCCGGGGAACGGATTCTTCAGCTTTTCGAGACTCACGGTTGCCGATAGACACCGCAAGCCGTGTCGAAACGGGTCCGGGCCTGATGCCAAGCCATGACCGCTTCCACCACATCGGCTCGCGCGCGAACCGATTCCAGTTCCGCGGCAAGGACCGCCAGTGTACCAGATTCCTTCGCGGCGGAGAGTCGGGCGGCTTGCTGTTCCGCTCGCCAGCGGGTGAGTCCGACTTGTTTGGCATGAGACTCCATCAGCACCACGGCGGAACGGACTTCGTCGGCCACTTGCCGTTCTCGTGAGGCGATCAGGTTTGCGAGTCGTTGCCGCATCACGACGACTTGAGCTCGGGCGACTGCGTCGATCTCGGCGGCTTTTGTCTGATGATGCCGACCCAGCGTGGATTTAATCGCCGTGCGCATCGCTTTGGTATCCGCCGTTTTCTCTGCGTCATCACCACGGCGGCGACCCCGCAGCAATTCCTCGACCGCTGGTAGAGTTTCCGGGTTCAATCGAATATAGATCAATCGCAACAAACTCAAATCGGAACGATTCGCCAACGCGGTCTGCACGGCGGCGGGTATATTCGTGGTATCGTTCGATACGCGGAAATCCGCTTCCGGCCAGAGGGATTCGGTCATCTGCCCGGAGACACCGACTCGCCGTTTGAGGTTGATATTCAACAGTTCTGCCCCGGCCTCGGCTCGCAGGAGCAAGCCCACAAGTGTAGCCCGTTGACGATCGAGTTCATCCGGCTGAATCGGCACCATGATCCCCTGACTCCGAGCATCCGCGGTTTGTTGACGGAGTTGATCGAGCAGGGCCATCGCGGAACGCAGCAACCGCGCTCGACCTTCCGCATCGGCGAGACGATAAAACTCATCCAATGCCAGTCCGACAGCGGAATTGCGAGCGGTGGCATCGACGTAGCCACGGGCTTCCTCCAGGAAGGCCTGGGTCGCCACGGTACAATTTTCGCAGTGAACATCCTCCCACCAAACAGAAGTTATTCCGGTGTCAAACGGATCAGGTGGTGGAGGAATGGCACCGGCTGCTTGCTGGCATTCTTGCTCCGTGAGTCGACGATACTGCTGAGGTGTCGTCTTGATTGGCACGGTGAGCGGATCGACTCGCGGCAAGTTCTGGTAATCGGGTTCGAGCGAACCGGATTCGATGAGAGGGAGTTCGGGTGCCGGTGTCACATGCGGACCCGGAAGCGCTTCTTCAGTTGGTGCCCGGAAGTGAACGGTCTTGCAACCCACGGCCAGTATGGCCGGCAGCAGTGCAGCCGAACACATCCACCGCAGGGTTGGCATTGTATTCCCCCTATTCCACTTGTCGGTCCTGGCTTGACAATCCCATCATCGGCCAACTCGCCCAACGAGTGTGAGCGGTTTTATCGAAGAAGATGGTTCACCCGCCAGGATTATGAATTTCGAGCAATTTCGGTAAACTGGAGAAACCTGGAGCCCCAATCGGGTAGATCCGGTAAAATCTGTGGGTCGACTTGACGACCCTAGACTGAACAGTCTAGAATTGAACATGTGAATCTAGTCCGATCGGTCTAGAAATGAGTTTCGCCGAAATGTCCTTGGATGTGCCACAACAACCCAGTTGGGAACCGGACCTCCCCGAAACGGGAGTAGCGGGGGCGCATCTGGATTCGGAAATTGCTCGGAAACGGCGGGAAGAAATCCTCTCAGCGGCGGAAGCCATCATCGCATCGGAAGGGCTACCTCGGTTGTCCCTCGGTCAGATCGAGAAACGCGCTCGAATGAGCCGTGGTCAACTGACCTACTACTTTCCCACGAAGGAAGCGATTTTGCTGGCCGTCTTCGACCGGATGTTGGCCCGGATGATCGCCACCAAGATTGCCGCCGCGGAACAAGCCGGTGCCCCCCGACCGGGTAGCGGTTCCGCCTGGGACTGTCTTCGTTTCGGGTTTCAGTCCAATCTGAGTGAATCGGAACATCGTTCCCCGGCGAATTGTGACCTATTCGCTCTCATACATACGTTTTTGGCTCAAATCGGTCATCGGGAAGATTTTCGGGTCAAGCTCGCTGCCGCGAACGACCAATGGCGACAATTTTTGGCCGCGGACATGGCGAACGGCGGCCTCGATCCTCAGTTTCCCCCAGAATTGGTTGCCTCGATTGTCATGGCCCTGATGCGGGGACTCTCCGACCAACTCGCGGTGGACTCGGACGCATTTGATCGTCCCCAAATGGCCATGATGTGTCTCCATATCCTCGCCCCATTATTCGGCCGGGTGTCCTCACCGGCAGAGAGTGAGTCATGAGCGACCCGGTTGCCACAATGGACCCACCCGTGGGAGCAAATGGGACATCCCACCCACACGGCACGGGACATCACGACCGAGACATGCTGGACCGCGTCCAACAACTCCGTCTCGATAATCAACTCGGCGGGGCGAAGTCCGCACGCACGGGGTCAACCTGGTTGCCGTGGATACTCTGCGGTGTTCTGGCTCTGACTTGGGCCAGCGTGGCGATTCGTTCCTACCGGAACCCGACTGCGGTGGCTGTCCCCAGCACCAACACCGCGATACCCCAATCCACCGGGGAATCGCCGAGTGCCCCGCCCAGTCCAACTGCTCCCGTCGCCGCGGGGACAGTGCAACTCGAAGTCAAAGGGTATCTCGTTCCCGCACAGCAGATCGCCGTCAGTCCGATTGAAGTGGGCGGACTCATTACCGAGTTGAACGTCATCGAAGGAAAGCTGTTCCCCAAAGGAGCCGTGCTCGCCAAGATCGACGATACCAGCTACCGCACCGCTGCCGCCGAGGCCGAAGCCACCTACGCCGCCGCGAAGATGCGACTGGCCGAACTGCTTCCAAGTTCCGTCCGTGAAATCGAACTCGATCAAGTAGAAGGCGAGCTCGAAGAAGCCAAAGCCAGCATGAAACGGGCCGAGGACATCCTCAAACGGTTACGCTCGATTCGGACCACCGCGGCAGAGCAGGAATTAGTCCAGGCGGAAACCGATTTTCGTGCGACCTCCGCGCGGGTCGATCGTCTCAAAGCCACTCTCGAAATCCTCAAGGAAGGCCCGCGACCCGAAAAGATTAAAGCGGCGGAAGCCGAGGTCCGGGCCGCTCAGGCCCGAGTCGATCAGGCGAACTGGCGACTCGGAAACTGCATCATTAAGGCTCCGATCACCGGCACAGTGTTGACGAAAAAAGCGGAACTCGGCAACCTCGTCAATCCGCTCGCCTTCGCCGCGACCTCGGGTTCTGTTTGTGACATTGCCGACCTGGCCGACCTGGAAGTCGATCTCGAAATCCCCGAACGGGACATCCGCAAACTCGCGGTTGGCCAACCCTGCCGTCTGCGGGCCGATGCCTACCCAGACAAGCTCTACAACGGCATCCTGGACCGCATCATGCCCATCGCCAACCGAGCCAAGAGCGTTGTCAACGTCCGCGTCAAGGTGCGACTCCCGACAGGTGAAGTTCCCGGAACGTATCTCAAACCGGAAATGGGAGTTGTCGTCTCGTTCTTGCCGATGCCGGGTCTTTCCGACAAAGCAACGGAAGATACTAACCCCTGATTCCGCGTGCAACCGGGTCTGCCTCTTGCGTCACGAGATACCATTATGGCCATCGTTGAAGTCCGCAATTTGTACAAGTCGTTCACTCGTGGGACGGAGTCGATTGATGTGCTGATGGATCTGAGCTTGGATGTGGAACAAGGGGAGTTTGTCGCCCTGATGGGACCGTCCGGCTCCGGGAAGACGACGCTGCTCAATCTCATCGCTGGACTCGACAACCCGACCCGTGGGACCATCATGGTCGGGGACATGGAAATCAGTTCGCTTTCCGAAAGTGAACTCGCCCACTGGCGGACACGAAACGTCGGTTTCGTGTTCCAGTTCTACAATTTGTTGCCCGTGTTGACGGCGTATGAAAATGTCGAATTGCCTTTGCTCCTGCTGCCATTGACACGCGAGCAGCGGCGGCACCAAGTGGAAAATGCCCTGGGCTTGGTGGGACTCACCGAGCGGATGGGACACCGACCGGGGCAGCTCTCGGGTGGTCAGTGTCAGCGTGTCGGTATCGCACGGGCCATTGTAACCGATCCGACCATTATCGTCGCTGACGAACCCACCGGGGCACTCGATGCGAAATCAGCGGATGATGCGCTGAACTTACTCGAACTGTTACGGTCAGAACTCAAAAAGACAATTATCATGGTCACGCACGACCCTCATGCGGCCGGGCGTGCCCAACGGATCGTGCATCTGGAAAAGGGCCGCCTCGTGGGCGCGGATGCCCTGACCACGGCCTACTGATTTTCCCTCAACCCTGGTTCTGCCTCTCCAACGGGAGAGCGGATGAGAGGACTGTATGCCTCCCGGCTTCGATCCCACCCTCAACCCGGCCGGTTTGTCGCCGGATTTCTCGTTACTGGAACTGGGCCTGTACGCGGGAATGGGGCTATTCGTCGTGCTGTTGCTGCTGACGCTGCTCGCACTGGCCACCCTGCCGATCTTCTTTCTGGCATTGTTCATCCTCGATTTTGTGCTCCGCGGATTTCAAGTGTCGCCGGACCCGGTGGGGAAGTACGCCAAGCTCGCCGGACTCGTCTTCCGCAGCCTGCGCCGCAACTTGCTCCGCACGGCTTTGACCTATGTGGCCCTGTTCGTGCTGACGGGGATGCTGACCCTGATTTACAGCGTCGTTTCGTTTCTCGGTAAACTCACCTCGGAGAAGCAGGCCCAACAGATGGTGATTGTGACCGAGAAATTCGCCATCCCGAGCATGATGCCGCCGGGGTACGCCTCACAGGTGAAGGCCGTCATCCGCGACAAGCTGCCCAAAGAGTACCAACCCGCGGACATCGACAAGAATTTCATGACGTGGTCGTTCGTCGGTGGCAGCCTCAGCCTGGAAAAGCGGACCCAGGAGAACAGCCTCTTCCTGTTCGCACTCGACCCCGATGCGGTCCTCAATGGGATGATGTCCGAACAGGGGCTCTCCCCAGACGATCTCGGTGAAGCCGACTGGAATGAATTGGTTCGGGTCATCAACATCGTCAAGGAAGACAAGCGGAACATCATTGTCGGTGAAGATCGTTTGCAGATCATGGGCAAACGTGTCGGCGACGAAATGACGTTGTACGGCTTGAACTACCCCGACATTACCTTTGAGTGCAAGATCGTCGGTGCCTTCCCCGCGGGCAGTCGCCTGGGCACCGGCGCGGCGATGCGCTACGACTACCTCCAAGCCAAGCTCGACGAATACCGTGCCCTGAAGGGGAAAGAGCATCCCACCACGACCCGTTGCCTGAACCTGATCTGGGTGCGATTGCCGGACAAAGAATCCTACGAACGGCTCGCCGCGATCATCAACGACCCGGCTACTTTCAGCAGCCCGGCCGTGAAGATGGAAACCTTCTCCGCCGCCATCGGTTCGTTCCTCGAAGCCTACAAGGACATCTTCTGGGGGATGAAATACATCATCATGCCCGCAATCATGGTGATTATGTGTCTGGTCATCGGCATCACCATCACCATCGGTGTACGGGAACGCTGGACCGAGATGGCCGTGATGAAGGTACTCGGTTTCCAGCCCTGGCAGGTGATGGGCATGATCGTTTCAGAGGCCGTGTTGATTGGAGTCTTTGGGGGAATGCTGAGTACCTGGAGTGTCTACTTCCTCCCGATGGCGATTAACTCGGCTTTGAAAGCGGCGAAGGTGAAGTTTTCCTTCTTTGATAGCTTTGCGTGTCCGCCGGAAATCATCATCTATGGCCCAGCGCTCGGCATCCTCGTCGGTCTTGTCGGGGCCGCTCTCCCGTCGTGGAACGCCCGGAAGGTCAAAGTGTCCGATGTGTTCTCCCAGGTGGCCTAAGTGAACGGAAGAGGGGGTCGGCGGATGCGTAGTCTACGCGGGGTACGGTTCATCAGGGGGTACGCGAAGCCGTTGGTGATGAAACCGCTGTCACTCTTGGGTACGGCGGTGGTGCTGGGGTTGTCGCTGTTGCCGCTCTCGGCGTTGTTGCTGGCGTTCCCGGCCATCGCGCCGCAGGAGTCCGTGTTGACCGATGCGGTGTCGAATCGGATGTCCTGGTTCCAACGGACTCGGAACCGCCTGTTCGCGCTGTTCGGTGGTTTGGTGGTGTTGCTGGCACTGCTGGCGGTGTCGGTGGAAGTGGTCACACGGTTGCCGCTACCGCAAAACGGTTCGTTCGGTATCATCGCTACGACGCTGATGCCCGCTCCAAAATTCTTGCTGGGCAAGACACCGGCCGAGCAGGAAACCCGTCTGGCCACGATGTCATCCGCTTCGCGCGCGTTCTTCACGACACCGCTGCACGAAAAACTACCTCCGGCGATGGTGCAGCACTGGCCATTCGTGATTCTGACAATGTATGGCTTTGACTTGCTGCTTCTGATGTTTATCGGCAAAGTCCCGCTATCTTACAACATCCGCAATGTTCTGGTGCGCTGGAAGACGAACGCCATGACCGCCGTGGCGTTTGTTTGTGTGATCGCCTTGTTGGTATTCTTACTGGCGTTCGTCAATGGGATGAACAACCTCACCAAAGATTCCGGCATTCCTGGGAATATTGTCGTCCTCTCGGACGGAGCCACGGATGAACTGTTCAGCAACCTTGCTTATGCCGAAGTCGACAACGTCGAACGGGTGACTACGACTTGGGATGAGAAAGATCGACCTTTGCCAGCCCCGGCGCGGATCCGCAAAGAGAGCATCGGCGGGCGGGAAAAGTTCCTGGCCAGCAAAGAAACCTACTACGTCATCAACATGCCGGTGCCGAACACCACCCCACCACGGCGGCGGTTCGTGCAACTGCGGACGATGGAAGACGCGGACATCGCGGCTCGCGTCCACGAGGCGAAACTATTCCCCGGCGGTCGCTGGTTCTCCGCTTCTGGTGTGGATGACAATAGCCGCATTGAATGTGTCCTGGGTCAGGGTGTCGCCGAGACACTGGGGCAAGACGTGGGCAAACCGATGCTGGGGCCGGGCGACAGTTTTGAAATGGGTGACATGAACTGGGTCGTCGTCGGTGTGATGCAGTCGCAGGGTACAACGTATGGTTCGGAAATGTGGGCGAGGCGGTTCAACCGCATCACGAAAC
>JAIXLE010000008.1:2826-64413 GCA_026931725.1 Bacteroidales bacterium | reverse complement strand
TTGACACGCACCAAGATGAACGGCACGGCCAAGTTGATTGTGCTGGCCTACGACGCGAAGACGAAAGCTCCGCTCATTCAAAGTGGCACGGTCCTCGCGCGATCCGATCAGAAGAACTGGAACGTCCTTGGTGCGGGGCCGGTCCAGAGCGGATCGGTGCCGGATGAAATCGTCGCCGCGACGGGTGAGGTGGACTTTAACACGATCAACGCTATCCGCATGGCTCGGGATACCATCGTTCCCGTGCTGCCACAGATTCCGGGAAGTGAAGTCATCCCTGCCAGCGGACAGCAACCGGCGGAACATCAACCCGCCAGCGGCATGACCAAGTAAAGGTAGTTCTCGCCGACTCGGAAGACCGCCGGTTTCATGCCGTCGGTCATTTCGAGAATCGTGGTCGGCTCCCCTTCAATTGCCCGCAGCATCTCGATCAAGTACGCCGGGTCAAACGCAATGTCGATCACCGGGCCAGTGTATTCTGGGAGTCGCATCTCCACTTCCGATGACCCCGTCTCCGGCCCGCGAGCGGCGAGTACAACCCGGCCCATTTCAAAATGAAAATCGACCCGCTTGGTTTCTGCATCCGTCATGATCGCGGCCTGCCGCACACGCACGAGCAGCTCAGATACCGAAATCGGCAGCTGCACCGCATGTTTCTTGGGGATAATGTCCCGATACGGCGGAAAGCGACCTTCCACGAGCTTCGTATGAATCAGAGCCCGTTCGGTCTGGAAGATGGCCTCGTTTGTCTTGAGAGAAACGCGGATCAGTTCCCCATCGTCGTTCAGGTTCTTATCCAGCAGTTGAATGGCCTTTGCCGGAACCAGGTGCGATTGCGTCTGAGCGTCGGCTTCACCATGAATCGTGGCTGGTCCTTCGGTGATCGCCAGTCGTTTGGTATCCGTGGCCACGAGCCGGGCTTGTTCGCCTTCTGCCTCCCAGAGGATGCCCGTGACGGCCCAGCGGGTGCTTTCCTTCCGTTCCGCCGCGAAGGCAGTGCGTCGAATCAGGGTACGCAGTGTTCCCGCCGTGAGTTCATGATGCCGGCCACTGGCATCGAATGGTGGTAAGTCGGGAAACTCATCGGGAAAGCCGCCGGGCATCTCGTAGCGGCCCGTACTGAGGCGGATGCGAGTCGTTTCCCCATCGACATCCAGCGTGATGTCTTCGTCGGTCGTTTCCCGCAGAATGGAAATCAGACGGCCTGGGGGCAGGATGGCCATGCCGGTACGGCTCACCTTCACGCCTCGCAGTTCATAACGGATACCGATTTCCAGATCGGTCGCCATCAGAATGAGCATGTCTTCCTGGGCGATGGCTTTGATGTTGGCGAGAATCGGTCGCGTGGTCCGAGCCGCGACGGCGGAGTTGACCATCTGACAGGCGGTGAGCAGGTTTTCGCGGAGACAGGATACCTTCATCGGGTTGACCTCGGCGTATTAGGGTTCCATCCGGCCCGACAGACTTCTTTATTTCATCTTGTTATTTGAAAACATAGTAGCAGTAGTAAGGCGACGCGGTTTCGTGTCGCGCATTGTGCCGTTGTACGAAGAGAACCCATGACAGGAAACGGGTTACGGCGAAAGTTGATCCCCGAAAGGCTGTGGAAAACCCGGCGCGCTGTCGTGAAAATCCTGGCGCGCGGTGCAGCTCGAAAGGGAAACCCTGTCCACGTGTGGGCGAACGGCTGGTTCGCGCGCCAAACAGCTCCCCAGGCGCGCCACCGGCGCGCCAGCTTTTCCACAGGGTTACGATCGCCGTCGGAAACAGAGGGAATGGCAAATCCGGGAAAATTGCGGCAAATTCGGTGAGCTTAGGGATGGTATCGGTCCCGGAAGATCGGGGACTTGAGAACGCTGGCGAGAAACCCGGTGTGTTATTCAAGAGGGTGGGACGATGAAAGAAACTGACATTTACGCGGAAATTCGATTGGCACGGGATGAACTGGCGAGACGGTATGGTAATGCCTGGGCTCTTTCACAAGCATTGGCAGAGCAATCAGAAATAGGGGGAAGGATGGTTGTTCGATTGCCGCCACGTTTACCACTGAATTTACAAAATCGGACACACCCAGTACACAATGTGGCGGACCAGCGCGGCGAGGTTAGAGATAACTGAGTAGCAGGCGAATTTCCACCCACGATGACGTGTGTTCCGTCAACGTCCATCCCCGCTGATACACTCAGGGTGACACAGCGGGGAAAACTCCGCAAGATTCTACTGATTATCGGTTTCCCCGCCTCTGCTTTGCGGAAGAAGGGAAACCCGCCGACATGTTACGCCCCAGCGGGGTCTTTGCCGTCGACCCACGGGCCTTCGAGCTTCTGGTACTCGGGAGCCTGGATCACGCTGCCTTTATCGCCGCCCTGCCAACCGATGATCTGGTTCGGCTTGCCGCGCTTCTTGCTGCGGGCTTCCCACTGGGCGGCCCAGCTGGCATCCGCTTCGGTGGTCTTGCGCTGTTCCTTGTCCCAAAACAGCACTTTCCCTTGGCGATAGCTTTGGACACCCATGTTGACCGTGGTGAACGCGGCAGCTCCGAGTTCCGGCGTGGAGAGCGTTTCCCGGTTCTGGGCACGGACGCATTCGAGGAAGTTTTCCCACAACGCGTAGGTCGCGTGCGGTCCTTTTTCCTTGATCTTGGGGTTTTCGTACTTGTGGATCGGTTCGCCGAATCCGGCTTTGGGCTTGGCCGGTCCACCCGCGATGTTCTGGCCGTAGACTTCAAAACCACTCATGTAGTCGCCGCCGCCGGTGAAGCGGATCGTACCGAGGCGACCGCGGATCACTTCGCCGAGTTGGGTGTCATTGCACATCGTGGCGGAAACGATGAACTGGCAGCCTTCATCGTAGTCGGCGACGACCGTGGCGGTGTCGGGGACATCGCGGCCATCGTATTCGAGGTAGATACCGCCGCCACCCGTGACCCGCCGGGGATACCGGAGCCCCATCGCGCTGATGAGGTGAGTGGTTTGGTGAACGAACAGATCGGTGAACATCCCGCCGCCGAACGGCCAGTAGCAGCGCCATTGTGCCCAGACGGCCCGGTCAAACGGCTGTTCCTTCTCGCTGGGTCCGAGTTTTTCCCCCGCGCACTCGAAATCGTGGCCAAGCCACATTTTCCAGTCGATGGTTTGCGGGGTCATGTCCTTCTTGAGTGGGTAGTACCGCCACTGGCCGCCGATGTAGTTGCGGAAGTAGCTGGTCTGCCCTTGGAAGACGTGGCCAAGGTTCCCCTTGCGGATGTAGTCGTAAGCCGCGAGCCAAGTGGGGTCAGCCATGCTCTGCACGCCCACGGTGACGACGCGGTTGAGTTTCTTGGCCGTCTCGGCGAGCAGCGTGGCCTCAGCAATCGTCTTGGTCATCGGTTTTTCGATGTAGACATCTTTGCCCGCTTCCATCGCGTCGATGGCCATGCGCGCGTGCCAGTGGTCCGGCGTGGCAATGGCGACGATGTCGACGCTCTTGTTATCCAAGATGTTGCGGTAGTCTTTGGAGACTTGCCCTTTGCCCGCGTCCTTGGCGATACCGCACCGCTTGGCGGTCGGGTAGAGGCCGCGTCCTTTTCCCCGACCGAGTTCATCGTCTCCATCCCAGACATCGCAGACGGCGAACGGGGCGACGGGTTTGCCTTCCTTCTGCATTTGCAGGATCACATCGACATGCTGCTGGCAGCGACCGCCGACACCGAGGAAGGCGACATTGATGGTTTCGTTGGCCCCTTTGACCTTGGCGTAGCTGCTGGCGGGCAGTGTCATCGCCGCTCCGGCAGCCGCGGAAGCCGCCAAAAAGCTCCGCCGTGATGGGGTCAGAATCGGATCGGACATGATACGCTCCCAAGACTGAAGGAAAGTAAAGCGAGCCTGCCTGGAAGTTTAGGCAAGCCATCGGAATCGGCGACTATAGTTTCGAGGAGACAGGATCGTCAAACTCGAAATTGGCGAATGAATTTCTGGTTTCTTCGGGCGTGAGCAAGAGTACCGTGCTGATGTCGCTCTGGGCATCTGCGGTCAGATCATCCAGATAGTTCCAGATGCGTTGACTGCGTTCGGGTTTGCCAGTTCCGACGAAATCGGGATCGACGATGCGTATGCGAACAGAAACAGGATCTTGGCGGTAAACATCCATTTGCGCTCGGGGATGGTCAACCTGATACCGTTCGAGGCATGAAATAATCGCGTCAATCGTCTGATCCGAGTGACCGCGTGGTATGTTAATTGCCATTTTATAACCTCTCATCTGCCCATTTCCTGAAAGCGACTGCGGAAGCTATAAATGTTGTTGCATCATGCGCTCGTATTGTACTCGGTGTATAACGGAGATCAGTAGACCAACTGTTTAAAAGGGTAAAATGCTTCGTGATTTCATAAGGGAAACGCGATCCTCCATTTGTTAGATATAGGCTTCTGAGCCATTCATAATCATGGGCTCGGCCACCACGAAACAATCCAACCGTTTGGGCTTGTATTGATTTTGGGAGCGAACCCAGGATCAAGGCTTTTAATAGGCATTCAACCCCATAACCAGCAAGGTAGACTGCTCCTGTTGTATAACCTGTTTGCAGGAGAATTTCGGCCTCATGATATCGTTGAAATGCACAACGATAAAATGCACGAGCATGACTGGAAGTGGGTATGGACATACATAGCCAATTCAGGGGATGGTAATTCATTCTTCTACTTTTTCTTCTGGGTGAGCAGCCAGGTGTAGAGTTCATCGGTGCCGTAGGCTTTGTCCCAGCAGTTGTGCGGGACACCGGGGTACTCGGTGTATTTCGGCTGGGCTCCAGCGGCTTTCAGGGCGGAGATCATCTCCCGTGAGCGGGTCACGGGCACGCCTTTATCCGCGTCACCGTGGAAGCACCAACAGGGGATGTTTTGGAATGGGGCGATCGCGGTGGGATCGCCACCACCGCAAACCGGGACAATCGCGGCCCATTTCTCAGGGTGCGCGGCCGCCAAGCTCCAGGTGCCGTAGCCGCCCATGCTGAGCCCGGTGAGGTAGACGCGGTTCGGGTCGGTTTTGTACGCCTTCATCACGTCCGCGAGAATGGCCAGTGCCCGCTGGCCGTCTTCACTATCCGCCTTCCAGGTCCGTTTTTCGGATTGAGGAATTACCGTGATGAACGGGAAGGTCGCTTCCCGCTTCTGGATCGCCGGGCCGATGCCGACTTGAACGGGCTGCTTTTTGCCACCCTTGGTTTCCCCGGAGCCGTGCAGAAACAGGATCACCGGCATCGGTTTCGTACCATCATACCCTTTCGGAATGAAGACGACATAGGGGGATGTATGCCCATCCGCGTTCTGGTAGGTCTTGTTTTGGAAGCCGGTTTTCGGCGGCTCTGCTGCAAATGCACCCATGGGCACCAGGAACAGAAATGTCAAGAGCCATCGAGTCATGCGAGGGAGACTCCCGAGGGGATGGAACGTCAAATGGCCCTTAGCCTACCAGATGGGAATAACTGGTGCTACTCATTCGCCCAAAATCCGCTGATCGGGTACAATGCCGCGTCTCCCGGTACTCGGAGGTGGCCATGCCGTATCGACTGGTGGTGTTCGATTTTGATGGGACGCTGGCGGATACCTTGTCTCAGGCTGTGGCCACCTATAACCGGATTGCCCCCGAGCTGGGGTTGCGTCCGATTACCGATGTCGAGGCCGCGCGGGCGATGCCGACTCGGCAACTGATGCGGGAACTGGGCATCCGTTTCTGGCGGCTTCCCCGGCTCATCCGAACATTTCGAGCGGTGGCGGCGGAACATGCTCCAGATGTTCAGTTGCATGCGGGGATTGTCGAGTTATTGCACGCTCTGCGTGAGCGGGGAGCCCGGTTGGGGATTTTGTCGAGCAACAGTGAATCGAACATTCGCGCTGCGCTGCGAGCGAATGGTGTGGAAGATGCGTTCGCGTTCGTCGTGGGGTATCCCAAACTGTTCGGCAAGGCCAAGGCGTTGCGGCGGATCTTGCGGCAGGAGAAACTTTTGCGGCACGAACTGCTGTTCATCGGCGACGAATTACGGGACATCGAAGCCGGGCAGAAGGTGAAGGTGGCCACGGCGGCCGTGACGTGGGGTTTTCATGCCGTGGACTTGATGGAGCGGGCGAATGCGACATATGTGTTGCGACACCCTGCGGAGTTGCTGGCGACGCTGTCGGAGTTGCGAGGTGATGGAGCATGAGGGGGAAAATCGCATCCGATTTGAGAACTGGGTAAAACTCCCCTTCCCCTGGTGGGGGAATCCGCTAAGTTAAGGGTACAGAACGCGGCGTGGAGCAGCCCGGTTAGCTCGCCAGGCTCATAACCTGGAGGTCGTAGGTTCGAATCCTACCGCCGCAACTTAAAAATGCCTGAAATGGCAAGCATTGAGGCCGGTTTCCCGACAGAGCAAGGGGAACCGGCCTCAGTGCATTTTAGCACCTTATGATCCCCCTTTTTGCACAGCCTTCCGTACCTGATAATTGCTCGGGCGAGCTAACCGGCCTGCTCCACGCCGCGATTTTGGCTTTTCCTGCCTCGCCATTCATCGAAACCGATTTGGCGAGGCACGTTTGCTTAGGCATTCACGCATCCTGCCGTAGTTCTCGGTCCAGAGCGAGGAGAAACTCGCCCTGGTCCATCTGGGGCATGTTCAGGCCCATCCGGTCCCACTGCTCCCGCTCCCGCCTCGCTTGAGCGTTGACGTACTCGCCGGCCCAGGCCCATTCCCGCGTTCCAGGCGTCGTGCCACGCCGCACTACAGACAGTAACTGAGTCAAAATTTCAGAAAAAGGACGAGGCCCGAGCCGGAAGCCGTGGGCACGCATGAGCCGGGCTTCTTCCGGCACCGACTGAACAACAAGACCTTCACTCTGCGTGTCATCGGCCGACAAGACGCACGAAGCCTGGGCCGATGATGGGCAGTCACCTCCTGTTTCAGATTCTGGACACGCCTCATCCAGGCAGTTGAGAAGGCCAGCAGCGTGGGCCAGGCGGTGTTGCTCGCTCGGCACAACCGGGGCCACGCGGCGTGCCGGACGTACCGAACAACTTCCTGACCCTTCACCTCGTCCCGGTCCCCCGGCCCCCCTCGCTCGGCTGGCAACCAAACAACTATCCCACCCTGGGGATCAACCCCGGTGGGGGGATTAGTTGTTTGCTTGCCGGTTATCGGGGAGCCGTCCCCCTCCACCACGCAACCCGCGAACGGGTTCACCGGGCCGTGAGAGCCGGGAACGACGGCGGGTGGAGGAGGAAGGATGTTGTTCGGCTCACCGCCGTCTCCACCTCCGTCCCCCGGCCCCGGATACCAGCATTCCCGCTTCGGCCCGCCGTTCGGGTTCTGGGTGAACCGACAGTGGGCGAGGCCGTTGGCCTTCACCTTATCCAGGGTTTCACCGATGGCGTTCGCGTTCCCGAACCGGCGGTGGGTGACCGTCAGTTCCGACCGGGAAATCCCCGGCCGCTGGGCGATGGTGTTCGTGAGTCGGAGCCAGAGCGGTTCGGGTTCGGCGTCGGGGGTCGGCCCGCCGAACAGGGCAAACGCCGTGGCCTCGCAGTACCGCCATACCGCCAGCCCGGCTCGGAGGTGGACAAGCCGGATGGCGTCATCGCCATCGGCCAGGGCGTAGACCATCGCCAGCTTCATGACCATGTCGGCCGCACGACCCGTGATCGCACCGGGAACCCCTTCGGGCCGATCATCCAGGCGGCGGTAAAGCCCGCCACCGTCCCACGCGGCGTCTGCCTCCTCGTCCAGGCTCATCAGGGTGCGGCCCTTCGCAGTCTCCAGGGCGTCCCGGATCACCGGGACGAACGGGTCGGCGCGTGTTCCCGCCACCGACCCCCACGGGGTAGGAACTTGGTTCGCCGCGTCCCCACCAGCAGGAACCTGTTCATGAACCCGTTCGCCACCGCCACCGCGTTCTTGCCGGTCAGCGACTGCCGCAAGTCGTCGGGGGTGATGTTCCCGATGATGCTGATGTGCGGCTGGCGACACCTGTAGGCATTGGTCCCCTTGTTCGGTTTGCCGATGCCGATCCGGTCGAACGCCTGCCTGATGATCGGTGTGAGGATGCTTTTGTCCGCCGCCCCCAGGGTGAACATCTTCGCCCATTCCTCCTCCACCACCAGCAGCCGCTTGTCTTCCAGGCCAGGATCATCTTCCCCGACCGCGTCACGCACTGCCCAGATGAGGCCTTCCCCAGAGTCGAACCCCTCATGCTGGACGCGGGCTTCCCACTCGGGGTCGGCCTGTGTGATAACGGCCTTGGCGATGCCCGTGGCCGTCTCCTTGCGGCTGGCCGTTGGCCCCACCAGTCCGACGAACAGGTTCGCCCCGTGGGGCTTGCCGTGGTGCCAGTGCGGCCCGAACCCCACGGCGTTCCCGAACGCGGCCAGGAGACACGCCAGGACGGCCGGATCGTCGGCCTCGGTGTGCGGGGAGACGGCCTTCACCACGCCGCCGAGCGGGCCGTGGTAGGCGTCGGGGTGGAGCTTGAACGAGTCGTCGGCTGTGTCCATGTCGGCTTCCTCTTGGGGTGTTTCCTCAGAGTTAGCCACCTGCCCCGGCGTGTAAAGTTGTACTTCCGCTTGACAGTGATCCAGATCAGGGGAATGGTGACCCCGAATGCCAGATGGAACATCGGCTTCCGGGTCAGGTGTGCATGTGAAGCCGACACCCGGTTTTCGAACAACCACGTTACCTTCACCCTCCACCATTCCCCCGGCTGGGGTCACCCTGTTGGGAGAGGGGTTCCCCGACCCCTGCAAGCAAACAACCAACTCCCCTTCGGGGTGATCCCTATTGGGGTAGGGGGAGTTAGTTGTTTGCTTGTTGCTTGCGGAGAATCCCCCGCCGGCCGAACCGGGACCGACGACAGGTGGAGGCGGAAGGAAGTTGTTTCCCACCTCCGTCTTCGCCTTCTCCTTCGCCACCAGCCCGGCGTAGTGCTTCTCCCACTCCCCGAATGGGGGATCGCACCGTTCGGCCCACGCTTCGGCCCATTCCCGGACGAGTTCCGGGGGATGTCCTTGTCCCAGTGCCGTACCCGCCAGTCGCAAGAACGTCGGCCGTTGCCCTTCGCCCCCGTCCCGCAGCGGCCGGCACCCCGGATGGGTTCGGATGTCGGCGTCCCCCAGGACGGTGTTGGACGCCAGCGTCGGGGCTTTCCCGCCCGACACGGGCTTCCCCGATCCCAGGAGCCATTCCGGGGCCGGGGGAGCGTCCACCTCCCAGGGGCGAACGATCCAGCGATACGGGCCGGAGTGATGGGGTTCCCAGACACGGGACGGAGGCACGATAACGTACCAGCCTTCGGCCTTCAGGTCCACACCCTGAGCGATCTTGCCGCACCGTGTGCCGGTCGGGAACTGGAAGACGTGGTGCCACCCCTCGCCTCCGGTGCGGACGGTCGGGCACTCGGGGATCGGCCCGTGTTGACGGATTAGGGATTCCCAGGACTCGATTCCGCCATTCCGTGGGTCGATGTCCACCACGCCGTACTCGGCACTGGTGGGGGTTCCCCAGGCACAGTCGGGGTGCCGGGCGTGCCATTCGGTGACGCGAGCCGGGTCTAAGCTGGCGTCCTTGAACCCGTGCGTGGTGAGGGGCCGCTTGTTCTGAGCCGAGCAGGGGATCAGGGGACGGCCGATCAGCCCGCCGAGGAGCCGTCCCGCGTGGGTGAATGGGGTGAGCCGGCGGTCGGTCATGGCGGTTGCCATCCGGCCCTTGTGCTGCCCGGCCACCACCTCCCACGACCACTTGAACTTGTCGCTTACCTTGTCGTTCGTGAAGACCTCCACGCCCACGAACGTGGCGATGTAGATGCCAGGCGGCAGCGGCTCGGCACCGGACGCCTGGACCGAGAGGCCGTCGAACGGGTTGCGGGGAGGGATACCGGCCGGGGTGCTGGGGATCGGGTTCATTTGTCACCCCCCCATCAGCGTGGTGACGCTTTCGGTGTGGATTCGGATCGTGCGGCCGACGCGAACGCCGGACAGCTTCCCCGCCCGCATCCACTGCCGCACGGTTTCGGCCGACACGGCCAGGATGTCCGCCGCTTGGCGGACGGTGATGAGTTGCCGGGACACCGGCAAGAGTTGAGGGGCCATCAGGCCACCCCCTTTCAGGAGAACGAGCGCTCGTTAGCCTGATGGGGAGGCCGACCCAAGGTGACGATCACAGACACGGGGAGGGGGTTGCCCTCACGTCCGCCCGTTTACGCTTGCTTCGCTCTCACCCGACATCGGGCGAGGCAGTCCGGCTTGCCGCCGTGGCAGTTGGTTGAAGTGTGCAGGGGTAATATACGCTGGCCCAAACAAGTCTCGCCAGCCCATCCGGCACGATCTGGCAATCTTGGCCGGCTCTCATCATTTACTCACGGAAGGGGGGGTCAACGGAGGGGGGACTGACCCGCCATGCCGCACATAACCGCTGATTGGCGAAGTGCTTAAGTGTTATCGTTGGAGCGTTGTTGGTGTGGCCTACCGGCGTCGGTCTGACCCGTGGGTCAGAAAGTTGCGGAAGGTGCGATGCAGAAAGCCATACTCCGAAACTCGGATGTAGTTCCCTGAGGGAGAGGGTGGTCAATCACCACCAGTTGGTGACCTTCAGTGTGCTTTTGATTGGTTGAGGTTTAGGTTTCCACGCCGCGTCTGTACCACAGGAATCGGGGCGTGCGGTCGAACCGGCCATCGGCGTCGAGGCGGACACCAAGGTGAGTCGCCCAAGTGTCGAGCGTTTCGACGCTCAAGACGGAGCCGGGCACTTGGTGCCCTTGCCGGTCGCTCGCAAGGCGGTCTTGGCAGATGATGTAGTTCGCCCCGGACGCAACAGCCTCGGCGTAGCAAACCGCCCGGCTGACGAACTTCGTCGTAGCAGCGATAAGAAGCATGGCTTCGGCAGGACCGCAGGGCATCAGCGAGACAAGGGGCTTTGGCACAGCCGCGTTTGCGTCCCTCAGAGCCAAGACGTTCTCGGCCTCCGTGCGGGTGTGATCGAACACGCGGACCAGCACGAACACGTCATGATGGGTCTGAAGAACAGCCAACTCACCGGCCAGGTGGTCGCGGCCCGGCAGCACGGCCATCAGGAGGGCGAGGTGGTCTTTCATGGCTACCCGTCCCGAACTTCAAAGCCGGCTTGCTCGGCCTCGGTGTCGCTGCGGAAGATGACGGCGTGAGCCGACCCCAGGTTCCGCTTGTATCCGGCCGTGCCGTAGCGGTACGCACGCTTGGTTCGGGCATTCCCGACCAACTGCTGTTTTTCTCGGCGTACCGAGGGCGGAACCAGTTCGTCCTGCCAGTAGCCGTGAAACGGGTACCGCCGGTCCTTGCAGTACCCCTTCCGACTGAGCGGGCCGTAGCACTCACCGCACAGATCGCCAAACTCCTCTGCCATCATTTCCACCCCTCTCGGTAGAGCCACCGGAAGCAGCGTTGCGTCAACTCCATCGCGGTCAGATTGCCTTGCCGGTACTCCTGGCCGTCCGCTTGCTCGCCCACCTGGGCAAAGCCGCCCATGAAGCCGCTGATCCACTCGTCCGACACGCCGAGGATGTTCCTGGCGTCGGCCAGCCAGCCGGTGTCCGTCGCGGGTGCCCCGACCAGCACCGTTTCCAGGGGGTGGTAGCGCCGGCGGCGATCACGACGCAGTAGATGCCGTTCTCGACCCTCAGGCAGTTCGCGGGCGTGGGTGACTCGTTCATTCCGAACCGCAGACAGAGGTACACACCCTCTTCGATGGCGACGAGCGGGTCAACCATCCTGACGTTCCTTTCGCAACTGCTCAAGTTCGGCTTGTAGGACGGCACGTCGTTCTTTCAGTTCCGCGATCTTCGTCCGTCGCTCGGCCGACTTGACCTCGTCCTGTTCCCGTTGAACCTGTTCTTGGTGCTGACGCAGTTCCTCGCTGCCGCGAAGTTCCAGGGCCACCTGGGAGCGGGCCATGTCAGCGGCGAGCGTATCGGCCGGCGTCGAAGGGATCGACTTGTCGGACGGCAGACTGAGAAGGTACAACTCCGACACCGACTCCCACATCCGTGTCTGCTCCACCCGGCGGCGGATGAACGTCGTGGGGACGTGGACGCCGAAGTAGGTGTTGTCGGCGGGCGGCAGCGGCGTCACCCCGGCGAGCTTGCGGGCGATCCGGCGGTCCATGTCCTCGGCCGTGAAATCGATGACGTGGCCGTCCAGAACGACCCAGGCGTGGTGGAGCGACTTCGTGTCCAGGCCGCAGTCCCAGAACCCTTCCCAGTATTCCGCGTCGGCGTGGGCCAGGCAGAACTCGCCGGCGTTTGAGAAACACCGCTGCCATTTCGGCTTCACGCGGTCCTTCCACCGAGCCGCCGAACGCACCGTGGAGGACCGGGTGCGGCCGACGAACTCCCGCCCGTGGGCGAGCAGGAGGATGAACGCCAGGGTGCCTTCGCGGCTCTGCTGCTCGACGTACTCACGCGGTGTCATCAGCGTCCCCCGCTTGCGGGCGTCGGGCGACCTCGTCCAGCCAGTGCCGCATGTGGGTCTTGTTCGCCCGCCGTGCGGCCTTGTAGCCGTAACTCTTGCCGATCATGGCGACGGCCCCCGCGTGTACCCCTTCGGCTCCCGGTCGGTTCGCTCGGGCGTTGTGTGGGGACTGGAAGCCGGTGGTGTCGGTTGCGTCATGGCATCTCCCTGAGTGCAGCCCATTGGGTGTTCGCCTCGTCCTCGATCCGGTCGAGGTCGAGTCCGGCCCTGGGTGGCTTGGGGTAACGGAAGTAGGTCATCTTCGGGTCGGCCGCGATGAGGTGGCCGAGAGGTTCGGGGGCGAGGCCAACCGCCGCGAGGAGCCGGGCGAAGTCGTGGGTGTTGATCAACTCGCTGACAGCTGTCCCCTGTCGCAATACCTCGGATTTCAGGAGCAGTTCCACCGAGTGGAGGTGGAGAAACGTCTTCGGATAGCCGGGCGGACAGGTACGGGCCGCGTCCCGGTATTCGCGTGCCCGCTCCCGCCAGACTTCCCACGGTTGCTCGGCCATACTTCACCCTCAGAGTTGCCACTCGATTTCCGTCAACGAAAGTCCACCCAGCCAGCCCTTGCTGACATGGAACTGCCGCTGCTGTCCGCCCTTGATCTTGACCGATGCCGAGGCGCTGGCCCCCCAGGACGTGAGCGTCATCGGAAGGTACACCTCGATGGTGTGCGTCCCCGGCGGCACCTCCCACGATGCCCGGTGGGCGTCCTCAAGCTGCCCCTTCTTGCGGCCGTTGAACTTGACCAGCACGTCCACGTCCGTGCTGATGCGGATTTCACCCGGCTCGTTGCTGTTGTTGTCCCCGAGTAGCCACCCGAACATGAGCCTGTCCCCCAATGTGTGTCGTGCGTCTCGATCCTCCACCCAACTGTGCGGACGGGAGTGGCGTTCGCTGACAAAAGGCGGGGAAAAATCTCCGCGAGCCGTCCCTCAGGTTATTCGCTTGGCAGCGTACACAATCTCAAGGTCTTGTCCCGGCCCCCGCTCACGAACCAGTCGCCAGCCGGGCCGAACGCCAACCCCCAGACGGCGTCCGCGTGGCCGTTGAAGTGGTGCCGCATCCGGCCGGTCGGCACGTCCCACAACGTGATCGCGTTGTTCTCAGCCTTGGCGTACACCAGTTGGTCGGCCGGCTTCATCGGCGGCTCGTCGTGTCGCCGCCGCCACCCGCCGCCCCCGCCGCTCAGGGCGAGTTTGCCGCTCGGGTGGAACGCTAGGGCGAACACAGCCTCGGTGGGCGACAGCCACTTGTCGATTTCCTTCCCAATGGTGAGGTCGAGCAACCGGATGATCCCGGCCTGATCGCCGGACAGCCCCCGCGTGCTGTCCGGCGAGATCGCCACCGCCCAGACCGCCGTCGCGTGGCCCCGGAACTCGTACACCGGCTCGCCGGTCGCCACGTCCCACCAGAACACCCGGTTGTCCGCCCCGCCGCTCAACAGGTGCTTCCCGTCCGGGCTGACCGCCAGCTTGAACACCTGGCCGACGTGCCCGTGGAACTGCCGGACCTCGGCCCCGGTGTCCACCGCCCACATGCGGATCAGCTTGTCGGCCCCGGCCGAGAACAGGTGCTTGCCCTCAGGGTCAAAGGCGACCGACCACACCCCGCCCTCATGAGCCTGGATCACGCGGACGAGATCGCCCGTCTGGACGCTCCAGAGGCGGACGGTGCCGTCGTCGTCGCCCCCGCCGGACGCCGCGAGTGTGCCGTCTGAGGACAGGGCCACCCCGTGAACCTTCTTGGTGTGGCCGGGGAACGAGCGGATGAGGTCGGCGGATTCGACGCCCCAGAGCCGGACCATGTTCTTGTTGAAGGATCCCGTAATGACGTGCTTCCCATCCCGGCTGACGGCCACGGCCCGGATGTCGTCGGTCGTGTTGTTGAACAGGCGGCTGTCGGCCGAGGCGGTCACGGCTCGCGGTGGCGTGGCGGCAGGGGGTGCAGCCGGCCCTGGCTGCACCAAGGCCGGTCCCTGGAACTGCCAGCCGAGCAGCCCCAAGCCCCCTGCCAGGGCGACCCCGATCACGATCCAGTGTCCGATCCGGCCCGCTCCCGGAGAGGGGCCGGGCAGAAACGGCCGCAGGGCGGTGACAACATCGTCCATCGCCTGCGGCCGATCCCCCGGCGACTTCGACAGCATCCGCTGGACGAGGGTGTCGAGGCCCGCTGGCACGTCGGGCCGCACCTGACGGAGGGAAGGAGCCGGGGTGTCCCGGTGGGCCTGGATCACCTCGGGGACCGAGCCGCCGAACGGGGGCCGGCCGGCGAGCAGGTGGAACAGGGTCGCCCCCAGGCTGTACACATCCGCCCGCTCGTCGGCGGTCGCGTCCGGCCGGGACCGTTCGGGGGCGAGGTAGTCGGCCGTTCCCATCAGGGCCGCATCGGGGACGACGGCGTCTCGCCTGCGGGCCAACCCCAGGTCGAGCAACTTGACGACGTTGTCCGGGCCGCGAAGCAGGTTCGACGGCTTGACATCAAGATGCAGGATGCCCTGGCCGTGAGCGTAGGCCAGAGCGGTCGCAGCTTGAAGAACAACCGCCACGGCCTGATCCACGGGTAGCGGCCCCTGCTCGCGGACCACGCGGGCGAAGTCCGGGCCGTCCACGAACTCCATCACCAAGAACGGTGTGCCGTCGTCGGCCAGGCCGGCGTCGTAGGCCGCGACGACGTTCGGGTGGGTCAGCCGGGCAGCGGCCCGGACTTCGCCCTGGAACCGCTCGGCGTCCGCCCCGGCCAAGGTGCCACGCGATAGCACCTTCAGGGCGACGACGCGGTCCATGAGCCGGTGCCGGGCCTGGTAGACCCGGCCCATACCGCCGCTGCCGATCAGGCCGAGGAGTTCGTAGTCTCCGAACCGTGTCGTGGGGAGGCGGTCGTCATTGAGGTCGCGGGCGATGATGGGCCGGTCGAGCCACGCCGTCGCCTTCAAGGCGGCGATGGCCTCCCGAAGTTCGGGGAGCAACGCCGGATTGTCACGGGCTAGTTCCTCGGGGGTAAATTCCTGCCCCTGCCGGGCCGCGTGTTCCCACCGGGCCAGCATGTCCCAGAGCGGCGAGTCGTCAGGGATCGTCACCATGCCCGACCACCTTTCCGAGCCTCAACCGGGCCGCGTGCCATCGCCTCAGCACTGTCCTTTCCGACACTCCCAACACCGCCGCCGCCTCGGCCTGGGTCATCTGCTCGTACCACAGCAGGTTCACGACTTCCTGCTCGTCAGCGGGCAAGGCTTCGACCGCCAGGTGGAACTCCCCCCAGGTCGCCAGATCGACGGGACAGCACTCGCGGCTGGCCGGGTGTAGGGCGGGAGCGTCGTCGGGCATCACGACCACCCGCCGACCGTCGCCCCGGTTCAGCCGCCGGGACACGTCGATGAGTTCCCGGCGGATCGCCTGCCCGGCCAGGTTGAAGAAGTGCCTCAAGCTCTCGGGCCGGACCTCGGCCAGAGTCGCGTGGAGCCGAAGGAGCGATCCGTTCAGCACGTCGTCGGTCTGCTCCTGGGTGCGGACGGTCGGGAAGCCGCCGAGCATCGCACGGGCGAGCAGTCTCAGTCGGTCGCGCGCCCGGTTGAGGAGGCCGGCTCGGGCTTCGGGCCGACCCGCGTGGAGCAGATCGACCCACCGCTGGAGATCGGCTGTCGTGGTGCTGGACGAGGTCACGGTCGGCGTTCCCAATGCGGGCCGCACCGAGAACCGCCCTTCGCGTTTGCCGGAACCACCCGAGGAAGGTCATTTTATCGCCTCCGGCACCAAGGGCGAGGTCACCGCCACGCCTCACCTTGCGGCCCGGCCGGGCAACGGCTGACAACTTTTTTCGGATTCCGTGTCAGTGATCGCCGCTCTCGTCCGCAGGGTGGTGCAGAAGGTGGTGTCCTACACGCCGGTGAACTGAGTGAGGTTTGTCATGATGCGGTTCTGCGGGATCGTTGTGATCGTGGCCCTGGCGGCGTCCGGGTGCATGAACCCGACCGAGGCCAAGAAGGAACTGGGGGACGCCCACAAGCTGTGGGACGACGGGAAGAAGGCCGAGGCGGTCGAGAAATACGAGAAGGTCATCAAGCTCCAGTTGCAGGTGATCGACCTGCCCGACCGGCCGATGGTGTTCCAGCGGGTGATCGAGTGGCGGGTCGAGCGGGGGCCGAAGTCGGTCGCCCAGGAGTTCATCGGCAAGGCCCTCGACAACAACGTCCCGCTGACGCTGACCGACCCCAAGGCCCAGGAACTCCTCGCCCAGGTCAAGCAGGAGCGGGAGGGCAAAATAGTCCAAGAGCAAGAGCGGCAGGCCCACCGCGAGCAGGAGGAGCGTGAGCAGAAGGTCAAGCTGGAAACCGAGCAGCAGGAACTTGACACCCCATTGAAGGTGACGGCCGAGGAAATCTTCAAGGACTACGAAGACAACGAGATTAACGCCAAGAAGAAGTACCGGGCCAAGCAGCAGGTCGAGGTGACGGGGACCATCAACAGCGTGGACACTGTCTTCTTGCTTGGAACGCCATATGTCTTGCTGAAGCCAGAATCAACTCTGCTCACTGGGGTCCAATGCATGTTCACGAAAGACGATGCACAGCGACTCGCTACCCTCCGCAAGGGCGAGCGGGTCACGGTCAAGGGGCGGTTCCAGCACAAGCTTGGGAATGTGGTCATTGGTGACTGCGAGTTGGTTGGTGCCGCCGATTCTGGTTCTCCCACGACTAAGACGGGGGACAAACCGAAACTCGCCGCCCTCAGAGCAGTCGTGGATAAGCTGGCAACGTTTCCGGGTCCACTCACCTCGGAGGACGACCGCAAGAAGTACAACGATGAACTTCGACCGCTTGTCGATCAATTCGTGGACATGAAGTTCGATGCTCAGGCGAACCGTAAAGAGGCCGAGGAAATCATCGACCTTTACCAGAAGCGAATCGAGAACCGTTTCAAGGGACACTTCGCCAATCTGCTGGAGGCCGGGGCCGCACAGATCGTGGCCGACCTGAGGAAGTAAACGCCGAACAGAATTGAGAGTTATACTCATCTCGGCCAGAGATGATCCGTTTGGTATCTCGGTTTCTATAATATCCTACTGAACCATGAAGAGCAGCAAACCCGGCGGAGGAGCAGAGATGGCATGGTTTCGCGTAAAACTCTCGGATGCAGAACAAGCGATTGTCCAGGCCGAGCGGTAAGGACATCCCGAGGCCCACGTGCGTCGCAAAATGCTCGTCCTCTGGCTACTCCATTGTGGACTCACTCGGGCGAAGGCCGCTGAGGTCGGGCACATAGTCGAGGCCCCGCAGGACGGGGCTTCCCACCTCTTGCACCTCGGCGTCCCCTTGTGCCGACAGTGATGATGCCAGGGGCATAGGGCAATCAAGTCATCCGGCCGCTCGCGGCCGACCCGCTCGTAGGTCAGATGGTGGACGTGCAGTGGGCCGGCGGCGAGGCACTCCTGACACCTGCCGCCGGCCCGCTGGATCGCGGCCTTCCTCTTCTTCCGCCACGCCTCGGTCAACAGGTAGGCGGCGTACTCGTCGCAGGTCATGGATACCTCCTCGGCCGGTATCTACCCGCTGCACGACTGGTTCAACCCCCCACCCCCGTAAGGCGGTCACGCACCCGCATCGGTCGGTGCCGGATCGGCTGCTTCGACAGGCCGGACGTTCTCCAGAGCCTGCCGGAGCGTCCGTGCCCGTCCGCCCAGGTGCGAGTAGTGGCGGTGCAGCATCGCCGTGCCGCTGTGGCCGAGCAGTTCCGCGACGTGAGCGTCTGGCACACCGGCGGCGAGGGCGTCCGTGGCGAACCCGTGGCGATACCCGTATGCAATTCCTTTCACCCCCGCCGCCTTGCTCGCCCTTCTCATCGCCAACCCGATCCCGTCTTTCGTCCACTTCCCGCCCCTTGCGTTCCTGAGAAGCGGCCCGGTCAAGTTGACGGCGGCTTGTTCCCGCAGCACTTCCACGGCCTTCGGCGTCAGGATGACAACTCGCGGCTTGCCGGTGGTCCCCGCCGTCTTGTGATCCTGAAGGATGGCGACAGCGTTCGGGAAATCGACATCCGCCGCCGTCAGCTTCGCCAGTTCGGAAGGCCGGCATCCGGTTGCGTGCAACAGGGTGAGCAGAACCCGGAGGGCGGGGTTGGCTGCGTCCATGAGCTTCGCGTGGGCGTCCTGGCTCACCACGGCCTTCGCCCCCCTGGATGCCTTCGGGGGCCGTTTCATCGCCTTCAGGGGGTTGTCGGTGATCAGGCCGACCGCAGCCGCCCACTTGAAGGCCGTGGCAACCGCCCCGAGAAGATTGTGCCTGTGCGAACTGCTCCATGCCGGTTTCCGTGGCCGGTTGGCGAAGGCGAGTGCGACGGCAACCGTGAAGCCTTCGGCTCGCATACCTCCGTGAGCTTCGTTGACGGCCTTCAGAAGCCCGTCGTAAGTGGCGTAGGTGTTCGCCTTCACCCGCCCCTTCGCGTCCGCGAGGAAAGCGTCGAACACCGTCTTCACGGTGACCTCGGGCTTCGGCTCCTCCTTGACGGGAGCCTTCGGCCCGTCCGCCATCAGCCGGTGCCACGCCTTGACCGCTTCAGTCTCGTTTTCCGACCCCTTCACTCTCAGATTGATCCGCTTCCCGTTGAGGTGAACAAACCACCCATTCTTCGCCTCCCAGAACCACGGGCCGACGCTCTTGCGTGCCATGCCGGGGACCCCCGGCTCTGTCGGATACCGTACCCCGATTCCGTACCCCGGATCAGGAAAGATGCTTGTTGCAAAGGGGTTTCCGGGTTCCGACGCCAGGCTCATAACCTGGAGGTCGTAGGTTCGAATCCTACCGCCGCAACTTCCGAAAGCCTGAAACGGCAACAGAAAGGCCAGCTTTCCAATAGCATGGGATGCTGGCCTTTCTGTGTTTTATCCCCTTCCTATCTCTTCATGCACGGCATTTCGTACCCGATGGTGAGAGGAACACAACTGGGTTGCTCCACACCGCGATTTTGTCGCTGGTTGCCGTGCGGGGCTTCCCGTTGCGGACGGTGTTGGATAGCGTCCACAATGAACCCGTAGCGTCGGCAGCGAGCGAATCGATCGCCATTGCAACTCGGCCGGGCAACGGCTGACAACTTTTTTCGGATTCCGTGTCCGTGAACGCCGCTCTCGTCCGCAGGGTAAGGTAATGCGGAAGGCGGTGTCCTACATATCAGTGAACGGGGTTCGGCAAGATATTCACTGTATGGGATCTTTGCTCAAGTTGATGATGAGAGATTTATGGACACGTTCAAAGAGATTCTGTCATTTGTGGGCGCGGTCATCGGATTGATCAGCGTGTTAATTCCTTTGTATGCCCGGTTCGTTGATCAGAAGAAGCACGCGGACTCAAAGGCCGCAGCGCGAGTCAACGAATCGTTGGCCAATCCACAAAATCCTGGAGTTGTGGCCGGTGAAACGCTTGCACAAAATCCTGGAGTTGTGGCCGGTGAAACGCTGCGGCCTGACCCGATGCAAATTCTAAACGCCAAAGCGATCGTGAGGTGGCCCGCGATTGCTTTAATAGTCACCGGTTTCATGGGGCTAGGGTTCAACCTGTTCATAGCGGGTTTCGGCTTCGTGGACGAATTCATCACTCCGTTGAGTACCGAGAGCAAGGCGGCAAAGGCTGCGACCGAACAGGATAAGGCCAAAAAGGTAGGAGGGGACAAACCCACGAAGGACCAGAAGCAGGGCCGAGCGGGGGCAGTTTTTGCCATCGCTATGCTGCTCAGTTTCGCAGTGGCATCGGCGATGGCGATCTGGGCCGGTTTCAACATGATCCGATTGAAGAGTTACTGGTTATCGATGGCAGGCAGTTTCGCCATCATGCCAGGAGGATGCTTCTGTTTCCTGATTGGATTTCCGGTTGGCATCTGGTCGTTGTTTGTCTTGCTCAGGCCCAAGGTGAGTTCGTCGTTCCGTTGAAAACGGTTGTCCGAACGAGTTGCTGCAGCAGACCGGCCACGCTATCGCGCTTCTTCGTGACATTTCGGTTACTTCCGCGTGAGCGGACTGCTGAACTCTGTGTTCTACAATGTTAAATAAATCTGCCGATGTCGCCTGCGGCCGCTTCCTGACCACTCCGCCTTGAGGAGACGTTCCTGTGCCGTGCGCTGGGTGCGGGGTTCACGTCAATCGTTCCCAGAGTGCCTCAAACTCCCGGCGGAACGCGGTGATGAGCCGGGGGTCGCCGAGGTCGACGAGATTTTCCGCGTTCTGGTCCGCCGCGCCGCGGGTCCAATTGTAACTGCCGGTCAGTAGGCGAGTATCGTCGAATAAAGCGAATTTGTGATGCATGTGATAGGGCGAACGATCGACACGCACGGGGATTCCCGCATCGGCGAGCTGCTCAATGTCCGAACCGGGATCGAGCGCTTTTTCGTTATCGGAAATGATACGGATTTTTACGCCCCGCCGGTGGGCTTCCAGGATTACGCGGGCAATTCGGTTATCGGTAATCGTGAAGACGCAGACATCCGCGAATCGGCGGACGGCGGCGAATCGGTGAGCAATCTGGCCCAGGCAAGCATCACCAGGGCTGAAACAGGCTTCAGCTGGCGCGTGCGCGGGGTCAGTCATACCGACATTCGCCCCGAGCGGTAAAATGGCTTTCAAAGCGGCTTCCACCCACGATAACACCCGGCGAGCCTCCTCATCGGTGGCCGCTTGTCGGGCGATCTCAAACACGCGACTCCGCGCCACGCCCCGATCCTGATCGGAATCGATGTGCGCATGCGCCCAGTCGATCAACGACGATTTTTCGCTCCCGGAGAGCTTGTGATCGGTGAGTGTCTGACGCAGGAGGGCATCGAGTTCCGCGGGTTGCATGACTTCACCAGCACAGAGATTCGGAATGGAAGAATCAGTGGCAATATATCTCCCCCGCTGCCGCGATGGGTGAAGAAGTCTTGAGGATTCTTTCTCCTGGCCGCTCGCCCACGGCCCACATTCCCACATTGTGGAATCGGAATCCTGGTGGTAACGGCGGATGGTATTGCGGTAAAATGAGGAATCGTCGTCCCATTTGCTTGAGATTCGCACATGCCGAGACTACCTTCACTCCGTACCGCCGGGATGGCCGCGCTCGTCTGCGGTGGCACGGTTGCCTTGCTGGCTGCGGAACCGGCTCAGCAACCCACCCCAGCATCGACCTTCACGCCCGCTCAGGTCGCTTTCTTTGAAAAGGAAGTGCGGCCCATTCTGACTCAGCACTGCCTGAAGTGCCACGGTCAGGAGCCTGAAAAACTCCGTGGCGGGCTTGACATGACCCGTCGTTCCGGGTTGCTCGCAGGCGGAGATACCGGGCCAGCGGTCGATCTGAAGAAACCCGATGCGAGCCTGCTTCTGTCCGCGATCCATTACCGTGATGGTCTGGAAATGCCCCCCAGTGGCAAACTCCCAGCCGCGACCATTGCGACCTTGACCAAATGGGTCCGCGATGGCCTACCGTGGACCCCTGGCGCGGATACCGGCAAACGGGTGGAACGCCCCCCGGTCGGCCCGGACAAGAACTACTGGGCGTACCAGCCGGTCCAGCGGCCCGCGTTGCCAGCCGTGCGAGATGTGGCATGGGTGAAAACCCCCGTCGATGCTTTCCTGCGGGCGAAACAGGAAGCCGCGGGCATCCGCCCCGTCGCCCCGGCCACGAAGGCGGTACTCTGTCGGCGGGCGTACTACGATCTCACCGGGCTTCCGCCGACCCCAGAGCAAATTGATGCGTTCGTGGCCGATCCTGCCCCGGATGCTTATGCTCGCCTCATCGACACCTTGCTCGCCTCACCGCAATACGGGGAGAAATGGGGTCGGCACTGGTTGGACTTGGTTCACTACGCCGAAACGAACGGTTTTGAACGCGATGGCCCGAAACCCCACGCTTGGCGCTATCGGGATTACGTCATTCGGAGTTTCAATGACGATAAGCCATACGATCGTTTCATCCGAGAGCAACTCGCCGGTGATGAACTGAACCGCGATGACCCCGATTGCGTCACCGCCACCGGATATTACCGCCTCGGCCTCTGGGATGATGAACCCGCTGACCCGAAACTGGCCCTGTTCGATGGCTACGATGACTACGTCACCGTCACCGGGCAGGCGATGCTCGGAATGACACTCAACTGCTGCCGTTGCCACGACCACAAAGGCGACTTCTTCCCGCACGCGGACTATTACCGTTTCGTGGCTTTCTTCCGGGACATTCGGCCCTACAGCGAAACCCGCTCGGTGATCTCGAAATACAGTCAGCGGGACATCACCTCGCAGGAAAATCGCAAGCTCTATGAGAAGGAACTCGCCGAACGGCACAAGAAGATCGAATCGCTCGAAGCCCAGATGATCCCGCTGGAAGATTACGCCATCCAGAAGATGGTGCCTGAAGATCAACTCGCCGTGCAGGATGGCAAACGGGAAGCGATTGTGCGGAAGGTGCCCGCGTTCCGCGATCCGTTGTTGAAACCGCGGTATCTGGAATTGCGTCGTCAGCGGGATGATCTCAAACGGCGGCCGAATCCGTATCAGGAATTCACCCTGGCGGTGAACCACTGTGACCCCCGACCACCGGCCACGCATCTGCTGATTCGTGGGAACCCGCACGCACCCGCGCAGGAAGTGCAACCCGGCTTCCCCGGCGTCCTCGGTTTCCCGGACCCGCAGATTCCCGAGTCCGGCCCAGATGCGGTCACCAGTGGCCGACGTACGGCGTTGGCCAACTGGATCGCGTCGCCCAAGAATCCCCTCACGGCACGCGTGCTGGTGAACCGGCTCTGGCACTACCATTTCGGCGTGGGGTTGGTGCCGTCCCCCAACGATTTCGGCAAACTCGGCCTGAAACCGACACACCCGGAGTTGCTGGATTGGCTCGCGTCCGAGTTCGTGCAACCCACTTGGCAAGCCGATGGCGCGAAGCCGTGGTCTATCAAACGGATGCATCGGCTGTTGATGTTGTCAAACGCCTATCAGTTATCCTCGGCGGCGGATGCCCGGAACCTGGGTGCCGACCCCGCGAACGCCCTGCGGTGGCGTTTCGACCTGCGGCGATTGACCGCGGAGGAGGTCCGCGACTCCATCCTGGCGATTGCGGGCAACCTCAACCTGCGGCAGTTCGGCCCCAGTGTCTATCCGAAGCTGCCACTGGAAGTGCTGGCGGGGCAGTCTCGACCAGGAGAAGGTTGGCCGACCTCGCCGCCGCAAGAGGCGAACCGCCGGAGTATCTATGTGCATATCAAGCGGTCGCTGCAAGTGCCAATCCTGGCCACGCACGATCAGGCGGATTCTGAGAGCAGCTGCCCGATTCGCTACACGACCACGGTGCCGACACAGGCACTCGGGATGCTGAACGGCGAGTTCCTGACCACGCAGGCGGCTGCCTTCGCGGAACGACTCCTGCGGGAAGCACCACACGATCTGGCCGCCCAGGTCGCCCGTGCCATTCGGCTCACCACGGGACGCAAACCGACCGACGCGGAACTGGCCCAGGATCTCGGTTTCATCCAGCAGATGATGACCCAACACAAACTGGATGCCCGCACGGCTCTGACCCGCTACGCCTTGCTGATTCTCAACACGAACGAGTTCGTGTATTTGGACTGAAACTGGACTGAGGAAACCAACGATGAACGTCGCCGTGTGGGTGGAACAGCAGAACGGAAAATGCGTGGCCAGCGTGCTAGGGGCTCCGCAATTGCGGGCGGTCGCCGACACCCGTGAACGCGCCGTCGCCGCGCTGCGATCCGAGGTGGAAACGCACCTTTCCGCGGGAGAATTGCTCTTTCTCGATGTGGAACCGCAAGGGTTACTGGCCCTGGCAGGGCGGTACGAACAAGATGATGCCGCCCGCGAACAGTGGGATGAAATCATCACAGAAATCTATCGACAACGTGATGAAGAAAAACTCCGGGAGTTTCCCGAATGACCGCCTTCGATTCCGATGTCCTTAGCGATCTGTTTCTGCGTCAGCCGCGTGTCGTGGCTCAGCTGACCACGGTTGCGGCCCTGGATCAGTATGTTCCGATCGTGGTGGCAGAAGAAATTCTGCGCGGTCGATTGCATGCGATCCGTAAGGCCCAGTCGAACCCGCGATTCTCGACGCTGGAACTGGCCTATCGGGAATTTGATAAAAGTCTGACAGACCTGAAACGATTTCAGATTCTGGCCTACACGACGATCGCGCATTCGATCTTCACGGCGTGGCGGGCCGCGAAGCTCCGGGTGGGAACGCAGGATCTGCGGATCGCGGCCATTGCGGTCGCTCATGATGCTACCTTGGTGACACGCAATCGCCGGGATTACGAACAGATTCCCGGCCTCAAACTCGATGTCTGGGCCTGATCCCGCTTCTTTCCCTGATACAATTGTCTGAGGATTCTAAGATGTCTCACTCCCAGTTCTGCGGTCGCACTCGGCGGGAATTCGTCTGGCAAGCCGGTGCCGGTTTCGGCGGCCTCGCCCTGACAGGGATGCTCACCCGTGATGGCTTCTTCTCCCAGGCCGCCGCGAACGAGTTGGGCCGCAAAACCACGTTCGTCAACCCGATGGCCCCGAAGAAACCGATGCACCCCGCCAAGGCGAAGGCGGTCATCTTCATTTTCTGTTATGGCGGCCCCAGCCACATCGAAACATTCGACTACAAGCCGAACTTGTATGCTCTCGATGGGAAGACCATCCCCGTCAAGACGTTTGGCCGAGGTGGCCACAAGAACGTGGGCCGAGTCGTCGGGCCGAAATGGAAATTCAAACAGTACGGCCAATGTGGGAAGTATGTCTCAGACCTGTTCCCGCACCTCGGCCAGAAAGTGGATGACATCGCCTTCATTCACAGTATGTATGCGGAGTCGCCCATTCACGGCTCGGCCATGCTCATGATGAACAGTGGTCGACTGCTCGGCGGCAACCCGTGTATGGGTTCGTGGGTGACGTATGGCCTCGGCTCCGAGAATGAGAACTTGCCCGGTTTCGTCGTCATGCTCGATCCGTCCGGCGGGCCGATCAGTGGTCCGCAAAACTGGACCAGCGGTTACATGCCCGCCGCGTACCAGGGGGTCGTCGTCTCCGCGGACAAGACCCCCATTCGGGATCTGGCCCTGCCACCGGGGATGACAAAAGCTCAGCAACGCGATCTGCTCGACCGACTGAAGGAGAAGAATCAGCAGCATCTTGCGGGCCGGGAATCATATTCCGAACTCACCGCGCGGATCGCCAGTTACGAACTCGCCTACAAGATGCAGCAGCACGCCCCGGAAGCGGTCGATTTCAGCCAGGAAACACGGGAAACGCTCAATCTCTACGGCGTGGATGGTAGCCGAACTGAGACGTTTGGCCGAAAATGCCTGCTGGCTCGACGACTGGTGGAACGGGGTGTCCGTTTCATTCAGATTTACAGTGGCGGCAACCACAACGATGCCAACTGGGACGCGCACACCGACATGGTGAAGAACCACGGCAAACACGCGGGCGACACCGATAAACCCATCGCGGGGCTGCTTACGGACCTGAAACGCCGAGGGTTGTTGGACGAAACCATCATCATTTGGGGCGGCGAGTTTGGCCGACAACCGACTGCGGAGTACGCTACCGGCACTGGTCGGGACCACAACGCCTACGGCTTCACGATGTGGATGGCTGGCGGCGGCATCAAGGGCGGCACCAGCATCGGCGAAACCGATGAATTGGGCTCCGCCGCCGTGGCGAACCGCTTCCACGTCAGGAACTTGCACGCGACCGTGCTACAGCAGATGGGCCTGGACCCGAACGGCTTGAGTTATTTTTACGGTGGTTTGGATCAACGACTCGTCGGTGTTGAAGGCGCGGACCCGATTCGGCAAATTATTTGAGCAGGAGGCGAAAACTCAACCATATGGAATGGAAATTATGTGGCCTCGTGAGTCGTGAGTCAATCTCACGATTTCGCGCTTTCAATGCCGATGAATTCTCATTATGATTGCGAAATTGCGATGTGTCGGATTCTCAATTGGTAGTCTGCAACGCTCTCCGTATTAAAACATGGGTGTTGACCCGAATAAGTGGATGATTTACTGTCATTTTTCTTGAAGCATAGCCACCGTGGAGCTATTCATGGCCTCTCCCATTCATGTGCGGGCAATTCGGCAACGAAGTGCATTTACGTTGATTGAACTGTTGGTGGTGATTGCGATTATTGCGATATTGATTGGATTACTTCTGCCCGCGGTGCAGAAAGTGCGAGAGGCTTCCGCTCGGACGAAATGTCAGAACAACATGAAACAAATTGGTCTGGGATTGCACGGCTACCACGACTCACACGGGGCGTTGCCTCCAGCGACTCAGGGAGAGCCCAGCGGAAATATCAAACCGGGAGCAGCCCCGAACGGCGCATGGGCTTGGAGTACGTTCATTTTGCCGTTTCTGGAACAAAGTGCGATCTACAACCAACTGAACCCGGAAAAAACCACCATCCCCCCAACGCAACCCAGCACCGGTACCACCGGCGTGCAGACACCCATACCTGTCTATATCTGCCCCAGTAATACCCCACCCAAGACGAACTCGAACCGGGGTTATCATGCCACATCCAACTACGCCGCTGTTCTCGGACCAGCACCGGGTACAGGAACGAGCTTTACATTTGCTCAGTTTTCCACCAATGCAACCGGTTGCATGGTCGCCAATAAAACCAATACCTTGCTTAACATTACAGACGGAACCAGCAATACCGTCGCAGTCGGAGAACGATTCCTGGGGAAAGTGGGAACCACAACTTACAATGGCGGGATTTGGTCGGGTGTTTACGAAGATGGAAGAGTTGCCGCTATCATGTGGTATCTGAGCGGTAGCACCGCCGCCATTCATAATGACCATCGCATTCTGGCCGATAATGGAGCCAACCCGTGGGGGTTCGCCAGCCAGCATAATGGTTCCGCCAACTTCACCTTTGCGGATGGTTCGGTTCGCCCCGTCCAAAGTTCGGTTGACCGTACTATCCAGGTTTATCTGGGTTCCCGAAACGATGGTATCCCGTTTACCTTGGATTGATTCGAGCTCACAACCCATTTGCCTCCCTTGTGGAAATCGTGTCAGGAGGTTGGTCGCTTTCAGAATCGCCAACCTTCTCGTAATCCAATTCTCTGACCAACACTGAATTAACTATGAAACCGATTTCGGCTTATCTCTTGCTTGGCTTGGTTAGTTTTGTGACAATCGGATGCTCGAAAACACCTGCACTGTTTTCTGTCAGTGGTGTGGTCAAACGTGATGGGAAACCAGCAGCCGATACCCGCGTCCGGCTGCATCCCGCCGATGGAGAGGGTGATTGGGTAGCAGAAGGCCGAACAGACAGCCAAGGAGCATTCCTGTTGAAGTATCGCAACGGTCAGCCAGGTGCTCCGGTTGGTGAATATAAGGTCACACTGAGTACAGAACGAACGGATGTAGAGGGAGCGGAAACATTTCCACCAGAGTATTCTAGTCCCGATCAGACGACTCTCACACTGAATGTCCCAGAAGGTGGCACCACAACGGTCACGTTCGAGGCCAGCACAACTCGGACGAAACCCCGTACCAATGTACCCAGGGATAATGGCCCGTGACCGGAATCCCGTGACCGGAATGATGTCACCCAGGTGTTGCACCGTGAAAAGCCGGGATGCTCGATGAATCGATATTTATGAAACCGATACGATTGATGAGGCACTGATGATTTCTTGGATTCCGCAAGCCGCCGTGTTGCCGGGGTGGGCACCATAAGCACCACGCAGAAAAACTCAGCCGCTCACTCCGACTTTCCCTGAGGGAATGTTGACAGCGGCCCAGCTGGCGAATACCGTGAACCCGCAACCCTCACCGGATCACCGGCCGACACTGCGGGAGCCGTTTTCTTCATGAGTTCCCCGAACCTCGACACCCGCTCGCCCCACCTCGCGGACCCCACCCAGGCCACCGTCACCGCGGCCTTGCTGCGTCTGCAACACCACACGGGCTGGCTGACGAACGATGACCTCCGCGAACTCGCCAGCGAACTCGAAGTTCCCCTGTACCAACTGGAAGAAGTCGTCAGCTTCTTTCCCCACTTCCGACGGACACGGCCACCCCGTATTGAACTGCAAGTTTGCCGGGATATGTCCTGCCACCTGAACGGGGCGGGCACGCTGATTCAGAAACTCACGAACAAATACGCCAACGACCCCGAAGTGACGATCAAACCCGTATCGTGCCTGGGCCGCTGCGATAAACCGCCCGCGGCCTGCCTGAGTCGGTTCGCCTCCGCGCATGGCGGCGACCCGGAAGATGACATTCGCGAACAGTATTATCATGGCCGCGATGGCCGCTTTCTCGTCGATGCGATCACGGCGTTGAAGTCCGGTCAGGCACCACCGCCGCAGGATCTTGATGCCAACTACCCGCCGTCGGTTTCCCCTTGGCAGATCGACGTTTACAACGGCAAACCCACCTACGATGCCGCGGCTCGGCTACTGAAACAGATTCGCCTATCGGATAACCCGGCGGAAACACGGGCGAAACTCGATCTGATTCCGAAACTCGAATTCGCCAACCTGCGGGGGATGGGCGGTGCCGGTGCCCCAGCCGCGAAGAAGTGGAAAGACGTGCGTCAGGCAGCCGGGGAGGTCAAGTACATCGTCTGCAATGCGGATGAGAGCGAACCGGCCACCTTCAAAGATCGGGAATTGCTGCTCCGGGCACCGTGGCTCATCATTGAAGGCATCATCTTGGCGGGCATTGTCACCGGGGCCACCCGTGGGTATGTCTACCTGCGGCACGAGTACCCCGAGCAAGCCGCCGCCCTCCGGGCCGCAATCGCCGACGCGGAACGGCAAGGGGTCTGTGGAACGAACATTGGCCGCACGGGGATCGACTTCCCGGTTTCGGTCTACATCAGCCCCGGTGGCTACATCTGCGGAGAACAAAGCGCCCTCATCGAAGCGATGGAAGGAAAACGCGCCCAACCCCGGAATCGGCCGCCCGAACTCGCCACCAACGGGCTGTTCGACAAACCCACGCTTGTCAATAATGTCGAAACATTCGCCTGGGTGCCCGGAATTGCCTTGCACACGGTGTTGAGCAAAGACCACCCCGAAAACCAGGTCAACTGGTACGCGGACTTTGGCAAACCGTACCCGGATGCCAAGGGGAACGGTCGCGGCATCCGCTTCTTCTCGATCTCCGGGGATGTGGTCAAGCCGGGAGTCTACGAAATCCCGATCGGTGCGCCGTTGCGGGTGCTTCTGGATGCGGCCGGCGGTGTCTCCGGTGGGTACGATAACCTCAAGGCGATTGCGACTTCCGGGCCGTCCGGCGGTTTTTTACCCCGGATTCTCCGCGATACCAAGAACCCGGAACTCAGCCAGGATCTGTTGGATGTGGCCCTCGACATCGACGTATTCCGTGGGCTGCGGGCTTCGCTCGGGGCCGGGTTAGTCGTCTACGCGGGTGGGGTCGATCTGCTCGAAATGGCAGTGAACGCCACGCAATTCTTCCGCAATGAAACTTGTGGGAAGTGCGTCCCGTGCCGGGTCGGTTCGCAAAAGCTCACCGAAATCGGCGTGCGACTCCGGGACGGGCAGATGTCGCCGGGTGAACTGTCTGAACAACGTCTGGCTGTCCGCGAACTCGACAAGACGATGGAAATGACCTCCATCTGCGGACTCGGGCAAGTGGTGCCGAAGCCGCTAGCCAGCGTACTGCAATTCTTCGATGACGATGTGCGTGCCCATGTCGGTCACTCCGCGGCCGGGGCGAAACGATAGGAACCACACTCACCGGAATTCCCCCAGGGTCCACCGATGGCCGAGCGTATTCCGTCTCAACCGACCGGCGAAGAAACGATGATTCTCACCCTCCGCCCCGCCGGAGACGAGAGCCTCATCGACGAATCCCTCGCGGATGAAGAATCGATCTTCGCCCGTGATCCGTTCGGCAAACTGATCCGCGTCGACCGGCCCACGGAGCAGGATCTCGCCAAATCGGTTCGCATCAAGATCGACGGCTCGGACTGGTTCGAGGTGCCCAAAGCCGTTCCCGCCACGGATGCCCAAGGGAATGTCAAATATCACGAAGATGGTTCCACGGTCGTTCGCGCCACCACGATCTACGACGCGGCCAAGCGGATGAAACCGCTGAAACTGGCCGATAACCAGACATCCACCCGCATTCCGATTCTCTGCCATCAAGACCATCAGACCCCGGTGGCGGTTTGCCGAGCCTGCGTGGTGCAGATCGTCAGCATCGACCCGCGTGACCCGACAAAAAAGCGGGAACAACGCAAACTTCTCCCCGCCTGCCAGCACCGCGTGGAAGAAGGGATGGAAATTCACACGCTCTGGTCGCCGGAAACGAAATTCCGCAAGACCGTGCGGGCATCCGTGCAAACGCTGTATGAACTCTTGGCAGGCGACCACTGCCACCCCGACCGCGATCAGGAACTGCGGCACCGCGACAGCAAATATCGCAACGAACTTCACGACCTCGGTGAGACACTGCACGCCAATTGGACCGCATTCCCCGGTGATGCCAGCGCCCCACGGGAACTCGCCGATCGGGATCGTGTCTGCGCGGGCGTTGCTCCACCCCGGTTCGCCGCCAAACCCCCGAATCCTGATCTGCTCATCGGTTGGGTCGACGATTTGCCGGACTCCGCGACCACGGACGTGGCCGCCGTGAGCCGGGCCGATGCCCAGCGGATCATCACGTCCCCACCGTTCGTGGTCGATCACAACAACTGCATCCTCTGCGACCGCTGTATTCGTGCCTGTAGTGAAGTCAAACCGTTCAAAGTCATTGGCCGATCCGGGAAGGGCGGAACGACGCAAATCGCCTTCGACTTGCGGGATTTGCCGATGGCGGAGTCCTCTTGTCGTTCGTGCGGTGAGTGTATGACCACTTGCCCCACGGGGGCCATCAGCTTCCAGTACCGCGTCATGGATGCCAGCCCGAACCGTTTGGCGCAGGTGCTGGATGCCGCCACGGTGGCCGTCGAACCCGATGAATTGTTGCAGCACCCCCTGTTTGGCCGAATGAGCAAAGCTTTTTTGGAATGGAACCGCGGAGCCGTGCGGCGGCGGCAGGTCGAACCCGGCGACGTGATTGCCGAAGAGGGGGAGTACGGCACCACGGCGTTCATCATCGAAGAAGGATATATCGCGGTTTGCCGCCGGGGGGCGAAGGCTCCAACGTATTTGCCGAACGCGGAGAAAGCCCAAGTGGCCAGCGGAGTCGCCCGGATTCCCGCGAAGTATGGCCCGGCTCTGTTCGTGCAAGCGCCCGAACCGAACGAACCCGTCGGCGAAATGGCCCCGATGTCGCACGCCCGCCGGAATGCCACGCTCATTGCCGTGACTCCGGGTTCGGTCCTCGAAATTGACCGGAACGTGCTGTTCGTGATGCTCCGTGACCCGAAAAACCGCGACAAACTCGACCGGCTTTACGCCCAGCGTGCCCTCTTCGAGATTCTGCCCAAACTGGCCCAAGGCACCGGCCTGTTCGGCTGCCTGACCCCGGAGGAAGTGAAGGCACTCACCGGCTATGTGGCCCCATCGGCCCAGGTGGTGCGAGCGCAGCCGAACTATGTCATCTGCCGGGAAGGGGAACCAGCGGACGAGTTTTACCTGATCCGTCTGGGTTTCGTGGGCCTTTCTTCCCAGTCGCAAGGCGGCTGGCTGCGTCCGCCCTTGCGGCAAGGCGACAGTTTTGGCGAAGTCGCGTTCCTGACGCGGATCTGGCCCGCCACGGACAAACGACTCCCCGCGTTCATCAAACCGGGTGTCCGTTCCGCGACCTGTACTTCTCTCGATCACGCTGAACTGATTCGCGTCCCCGGCGACGGGTTTGCCGCGTTCCTGAAGAAGCCCGAAAACGCGGGCACCTTCCAGAAACTCCGGGATCAGTGTATCCGCGTATACGGGGGGACCGCGTAACATGACCGACGACCTGACCGGCAAGTATGTGGATCTCGGGCTCTACCAAGGGCAGGAACTGCTCGTGCTGGACCTGGAGAAATGCACCCGCTGCGATGAATGCGTCAAGGCGTGCGCGGACTCACACGGCGGTGTCACCCGCGTGGTCCGCGATGGGCCACGGTTCGGGCACTTTTTGGTGGCGATCTCCTGCCGGAGCTGCCACGATCCCTACTGCCTGACCGGCTGCCCCGTCGATGCCATTCACCGGGAAGGTCGGACGCTGGAAATCCAGATCGACGACCATTGCATCGGTTGCGGCCTCTGTGCCCACAACTGCCCCTACGGCAGCATCCACATGGTGCAGCACGACGAACGGGGACACATTCACGAAATCCCCCGCAATGCTTGGCCCAGCCGGGAAGAAGCCGAAGCGAGCGGAGAAGCCGGGCGGCACGGTGCCGATGGCCCGGTGCGCAAAGCGCGCCTGATGGCGGTCAACTGCGATCTGTGTACCTCGTCGCTGTCCGGGCCGCGCTGCGTCTACGCCTGCCCCCACGATGCCGCCCATCGGCTGCCGGGGGAGCGGGTATTGGAACTGGCCACCCTCCGCCGGGTGCCGTTGGAAGAAGACAGCATTCTTGCCCGTCTGCGCCGGATGCTCTGGGGAAACCCCACTGGGGAATGAGTGCTGGGCACGCGCAATGCCGGAGTTGGGGTGTGCCGTCGCGGTGGAAACCCGATAACATTCTGTCAGACCCCGCACACCAGAGGATGACAACGTGGAGCGGATCGGACATTTCCCCGCGACCGCGGCTTTGGTCTTCATGGGGTTGGCCTACTTCCTGACCGCCGGGCTGGGGCTTGGGCTTACCCATCCCGCGACTCAAACGGCAACCTTTTGGCCAGCCTTGGGTGTGCTGGTGGCCGCGTTGCTGTTGCACCCATCCCGCCGATGGCCCCTCCTCCTCACCGTCGCAGCGATCTTGCACATTCTGGCATGGGTGGTGTTCCAACCCGGCCCGGTGCTGTTGATCCTCGGTGCCATGCTGGGGGAAATCCTCGAAGCGCTGCTGGCCGCCGCGGGCGTGCGCGCGATTGTTGGGGTCGTGACTCTTCCCATCAACCTCCGCACGTTATTTGCGGTCGTCGGTTGTGCGGGGTTGCTCGCGCCACTCGTCGGGGCCACGCTCAGCACGTTGGCCCGCGCGGAAACCGATCCACGGGTGAGCGCCGTCACGACTTGGCCGACGAACTGGTTTGCGGATTTGCTCGGCATCGTGATTATGGTGCCGTTGATTCTCGGGAGCATGACGAAACTGCCCCAACTGCTGCGCCGATCGTCCCGCGTGCGGTGGGTCGAATCCGGGCTCATGTTGGGTATCTCGTTGTTGCTCGGTGTGTTCGTGTTCTGGGAACCGTTTACCGCCTTATCCTTCACCTACCTGGTTCCGCTCGTCCTGCTGTGGCCCGCGTTCCGCTCGGGAGTCTTTGGAGTCGCGGTGATCTTTGCCTGCATGGTGCCGATTGCCATTCTGGGGATGCTGCGCGGGTACGGCCCCGTTGCCGAGGAAGCGGTCAGCCCCCAACAGCAGTTGCTGTTACTGCAAGCCTTCCTGGCCACACATGCGGTGACGTTTCTGGTTCTGGCCACGGTGTTGAGCGAACGGCGGCAAGCGGTCCTGGCTTTGGCGGAGGCCAACGCGGACCTGGAAGAACGAGTCCGCCGCCGTACCGCGGACTTGCACCACGCGAATCTGGGGTTGCTCGAAAAACAAAAGCTCTTTGAACGGATCGCCGAAGCGACCCCGGATGTGTTGTACCTACAGGATCTCACCACGGGAAGGAATGTTTACGCGAACTCTCAGGCATCCAAAATAACAGGATATACGCCTGAACAGTTGATTGCATTGGGAGAACAGGTTCTCGACCGCCTGTTGCTGCCCGAAGATTTGCCACAGATTCAGAATCGTATCCGAGAGTTGGCCACCACGCCCGATGGCACAGTCACGCAGTCGCAGTTTCGGATTCGCACGGTCGATGGGCGTATCCGCTGGGTGCAATCGCGGGCGGTCATCTTCACCCGGCTCCCGGACGGCACCGCGCATCTCGCCTTGGGGTTACTCCGCGACATCACCGACGAAAAAGCGGTAGCCGAGGCGCTCACGGAGAGCGCGAGTCATTATCGTGCCCTGGCGGATACCAGCCCCGGTTTCCGCTGGGTGATGTCGCCAACGGGTGAGGTCGTATCGGCCAATTCCCGCTGGTCCTTCTTTTTCGGTCAGCAGCCGACACACGGTCAGCCGACCGCTTGGCACGATATTCTGCACCCCGACGACCGGGCACGGGTGATGCAACGGTTGCAGCACCATCTCGCGGACAAAACACCATTTGAGGAAGAATTCCGCCTCCGCCGTCAAGATGGGGAATATCGCTGGTTCCTGACGCGCAGTGTGCCCGTGGCGGAAGCGGATGGGGAAATCACCCGCTGGTACGGCACGGGTACGGATATTCAAACCCGCAAACTGGCGGAACTCGCCCTGCACGACAGCGAAGCCCACTATCGGGCCGTATTCGACCAAACCACGCTCGGTATCGTGCTGTGCTTGACCGATGGCCGCTTTCTCTCCATGAATCGCGGGTTCCTGGATTTGCTGGGCTACAGTGTGGAAGAACTGGCGGAATGCACCATTCTGGACCTGATCGCCCCAGCGGATCGTGCCTCGGTGCAAACCGCAGTGGAAACGATGCTCGCCCAGAACGGGAAAACCGTTACGATTGAGCATGGATTTGTTCGCAAAGATCAGTCGATTGTTCCTGTACAAGTCAACGTGACGGCCGTGCGGGGTGGAGAGGATCGGTTCACCCACACCATCGCGGTTGTTCAGGATATTTCGCAACGTCAGTTGGTGGAAGCCTCGATCCGTGGGGCGGAAGCGCATTTGCGGAACGTCCTCGATAGCTTGTTTACATTTGTCGCGGTGCTGACACCGGATGGCACCCTATTGGATAGCAACCGGGCACCGCTGGACGCGGCTGGGTTGGATCGGGAAGAAATCATCGGGCAGAAGTTTTGGGAACTGGCCCCGTGGGCTTACGATGCCACAGTACAATCGGGGCTTCGAGAAGCCTGTGAGCGGGCCGCCGCTGGCGAAGCCTCACGGTATGATGTGGCACTCCAGATGGCGGGGGGCCGATTGCTGACCGTGGACTTCCTGATGACTCCGCTCCGCGATGCCCAGGGGGTGGTGACACATCTGGTGCCATCGGCGGTGGACGTGACCGCGCGTGTGGAACTCGCATCGGCCCTTCGCACGGCCTTGAAAGAGATTCGCTCGCATCGGGACAACTCACCGATGGCCATTGTCGAATGGGATCCTGAATTTTGTGTCAAACATTGGACCGGGCGGGCAGAACAGATTTTTGGCTGGACCGCGGCAGAAGTTCTCGGCAAACGCCCAGAAGAGTGGCACTTCGTGCATGAACAGGATTCCGTCTCGGTTGGTGATACCATGACGGAACTGGTCGCAGGCCACCGGCTAAATAACTATTGCCGCAACCGGAACTACCGCAAGGATGGAACAGTCGTGACCTGTGCGTGGTACAACTCCGCATTTTGGGACGAGGCGGGGGCGTTGGTATCGGTGTTGTCCCGCATCCTGGAGGTGAGCGATCCGCCCACCAGGGAGGTGAGGATACCACCAACGGAAGAACAGTTGGGGTGAGCGGCATCGCGGAGATTACCCCGGCTGGCGGGCGAGGATGTCCATGAGTTTCTTGTGTGGTGAACTGACCGGATAATCTCCGAGTTCGGCCACGGTCAACCATTTCCCGTTTTGATAGACTCCCGGTTCAAATACGCCAGTTTGTCGAATCGTGTCGACACACACCAGTTGAATAGTCGACTGGGTGACAGTGTGTCGAATAGTCGTCACGGTGTCGATGACGGTGATGTGGAATCCCGCACATTCTCGGGCAATGCGTTGGGCGGCTTCTTCGAGGTTCTCGGCCTCATGGCGTTCCGCATGGGGGAATTCCCAGAGGTTCGCCCAGCGTGTCGCATTGGGGGGCCGTTGGCAGAGTAAAACCCGCTGCTGATCGCGGATGATGACGGCCACTTCTTGCACGGAGCGAGTGGCTTTGCGGCTGGGGCGCGGCGGGATCTGTTCTTGCCGTCCCTGCCGATGGGCCTGGCAGAAGCGGGCCAGCGGGCATTCTCCACAGCGGGGGCGTTCGACACGGCACACCAAGGCTCCGAGTTCCATTAGCGCCTGGTTGAAGTCCCCGGCGTGCTGGTGGGGCAAGAGTGTTTCCGCGGCCTGCCAGACCCACTTTTTGCCCGCTCCCATGCGTGGGTCGCCCGGATAGGCCCACAATCGCGCGAGGACGCGGAGGCTGTTGGCTTCCACGATCGGGAGTGGCACATCAAAAGCCTGACTCAGCACCGCGCCCAGGATATATTGGCCGACACCGGGTAACGCGGCCCAGATGGCGGGATCGTCGGGCAGCGACTCGCCAGATCGGGTGGCCAGTTGTTGCGCGGCTTGGTGCAGGTGTCGCGCGCGGCGATAGTAGCCCAGCCCGGCCCAGTGCCGGAGGACATCCTGTTCATCGGCGGCGGCCAGGGCGGATACCGTGGGAAAGCGGTTCAAAAATCGTTCAAAATAGGGGATCACCGCGGCCACGGTTGTTTGCTGGAGCATGACCTCACTGACCCAGATACGGTACGGGTCGCGGTCGTTGCGCCAGGGGAGATCACGCTGGTGCTGGTGGAACCAATCCCGCAGCGCACGCCGTACAGTGTGGAGGGTCTGAGCGGTCCAGGTGGCAGGCAGGGTGACGGCGTGGGGCAAGAGACGGAATTCCTTCCAGCACCATGCAAAACGGCTTCCGCGGAGTGCCGGAAGCCGAATGAGGGGAATGTGCGGCGCAACGTGTTACTTTTCGCGGCGCATATATTTTTTCAGAATCTCACTCGCGGCCATCGACGTTTCCGCGGCGGAAGGGTTATTCTTCTTCTTGTCGTTTTCGGCTTTTTTCTCGGCTGCGAGTTTTTCGAGGTCGAGGGCGGGCATTTCGTGAACGGTGCTGCCTTCGGGCACTTCGGGCGGGTTGCCGGAAGGATCATCGTCCAAACCCAAAAGCATCGCGGCGATGTCGTCCGGGTCGCCACTGCCGCTATTTGAGGCTTTCGGTTTTGCGGGTGTGGCCGCAGGAACGGGTTTGGTGGCGCTGGGGGTGGGGGTCAAAGCGGAGCGAACCCCGGCTTCGGTCGGTTTTTCGCTGGGCTTGGGTGCCGGTTTCTGACTGCCCGATGGAGTCCGTGACTGGAGGGCTTCCGGGAGCGGGGTACTATCCGAGGGGCGGCTCGGCACGAGTTGAATGGCGAAATCCAACGGCCCAACTTTGATTTGATCGCCGTGGGTAATCTCACGATCGCCGGTGATCAATTCCTCGTTTACGAATGTTCCGTTCGTACTGCCGAGATCCCGGATGTAGAGTTTGCCCTCACGCACAAAAATCACGGAGTGTTTTTTGCTGATGGCCGGGCTCGCGGGCCGTAAATGGCACGAGGGATCCCGCCCGATGAAAAACTGAGGGCCAGGAATCGCAATTGTTTTGCCCTGGTGAACACCAGAAGCGACGACCAAATTGACTCTCATGGCAATTTCGCTGCCTCAAGTCGGAATCAACGGAACCCGGTCGGAACGGGAGGGAGAGCGATTTCTGTCTACAATCCAAACATCCTATGTCCGTGTGCAGTGTGGGACAGAGCACCGCACCGATGCTGTAGAATCTTCAATATAGCTTACTTGTCCGAAGTATACGAGTCTGTCTTTTTCAATCAATAACTATTCTATTCCCATTGGAACTGACAATGCAAATTTCTCGCCATTGCAGCGGAAAATTGGACGAGTTGACCCTGAGGAGTAATCCGCGTGACCGCAATAATCGCTGTCATCGATTTGGAATTGGGGTGATGAGCCTGCTCTTGCTGATTCCCGCGTGTGAGTCGGCCGCGCCGGTGGGGACCGATTCTGGGCCTGTTGCCGCTGGAGAGTTTGCGGGGGTGCAACTGACGGTGGCGTGCCCGGATGCGCGGTTTGCCGCCGCTTTCCGTCCGCGGGCCGCCGCCTGGGCTGGCACCACGGGGGCGACCGTTCATATTGTGGAAAAACCTGTGGCGGACGTGCCGGATGCGGATGGAGCCATTGTCAAATCCGCACAGTTCGGCACGCTTGCCGCACATGGGAAACTGGCGGGATTGCCGATGGCCATTCGCTCGGGTAGTCGCATCCCCTGGGATAAACTGCTGGACAGTTACCGGAAGGATCTGGCCGGTTGGGGGGGCGTGGAACTCGGCTTACCGCTGGCCGGTGATGGCTATTTGCTGGTGTATCGGGCGGATATTTTGGCTGAACCGCAGCATCAGCAAGCGTTGAAACGGCAATCGCCTCAAACGCAGATTCCGCCGCGAAGCTGGGAAGATGTAGCCGAGATCGCGGCGTATTTCTCCGAGGTCCGGGGGAAGCCCAGCTTACCGGCCTGGGTCGATGATGACCACCTAGCGGCGCGGTTTTACCAGATCGCGGCGTGTTACGAGCGGGAAGCCGCCAACCGCAGCCAAGCGGGCGCGAGCGGCCCCGCCGTCAACATACGATCTCTGGAATTCCTGTTCGATTTGCAGACCGGAGCCCCACGGCTCACGCGTCCGGGTTTCGTGGCCGCGTTGGAATGGCTGACCCGCTCCACGGCTTTTCGCCCCACGACGGCTGGCGATCCGGTAGAGTCGTTGACGCGGGGTTCTTCCGTTCTGGCTGTGCTGACCCTGGCGGAACTGGCGCGATTGCCCCACACAGCCACGGGGGTCGTGGCTCCCCAGTTCGCGATCGCCCCGTTGCCGGGAACGGAGTCCACTTTTGGCGCGGATGGTCAAAAAGTGTTCGGTTCGGGAAAGGTGAATGCCGTGCCATACCTCGGTGCGGGAGGGCAAATCGGGGTCGTGTTCCAATCCGGGAAAAACCAGGCTGCCGTCTGGAATCTGTTGGCCGCGACGGCGGGGTTGGCTTCCAGTTTGGCGATGCTGTCCGAGCCTCGGTTCGGTGTCGGGCCGTTCCGCAACGAACACGTTTATGAAGATCGTTGCTGGCTCGCCTACAATTTTGACCCAGCCCGCACCCGGAAGCTCACCGAAGCTCTGCAACGCTATGTGAATCTGGAAATCAGCAATCCGACTTTCCCTCTGCGTATTCCTGATGCGGAGTTGTATCAGGCCGACCTGATCGCGGAGTTGCGGGCCGCGGTCACAAAACAGCGTTCCCCTGTGGAAGCGCTGCAACGGGCAAATGCCGTCTGGGAAAAGCGGTCTGCGACTGTCCCCAAAAACGATTTTATCCGCTGGCTCCGCAACAGTGCCGGATTGCAGTAAATTAGCGAATCTCTCCGGGCTTCGAGGGCATCGCGTGGAAAGTGGCAATGGGGAATTCGGGAAACTCGGACTTCCCCCCTGCCAATCCGCGAATACCATCGCCATAATAGCTACACCTGCCGTTGCGAAGGCCGATGATCTGGCCTCTGCTCGGAACCGGCCCTGGCCGGTTTTCTCCTGAACCCCATTTCTCCGAGAGGACCCTCACAGATGCAAACCCGCTGGATTCGCCGCTTGGCCGGAATTACTGGTCTGGTTGCCGTGGTCAGCTTGGCACACGCTGCTGAGTCGGCCATCCCCGCCGCGACCGCCTCCGACATCATCAAGCAAGACATCGCCTTCCTGCAAAAAGGTCTGGCGAAAGAACCGCAACGGAAGCAACTGCCGGGTCTGAAAGCCACCGCGATCATGGTTGCCGGCCTGGCGCAAGAGCAAATGACCGGGCCGAATACCGCCAAGATGGCCGCTCTGCGCGATCAAGCCCTGAAAGTCGCGGACCTGCTCGCCGCCAAGGACTACGCCAAGGCCAAGGATGCTGCCAAGGCACTCGATACCCCGCCCGCCTCCACCGCCACCGCGAAAGTCGAAGTGCATAAACATGCCAAATTCGACATTTCCGAAGCGATGGCCCCCTATCGCAGCAGCCGGAGCGGTGGGATGGACATGGAACGCAATATCCGCTCCCAGAGCAAGAGTGCCAGTGACCTGACGCTGATTAAGGATATTGCGGGGCACTCGGTGATTTTGGGTGAGTTCACCAAGCATCTCCCCACGGGCCAGGCCGCGGTGAACGCAGCACGCAAGAAGAAGTGGGAAGATTATTCCGACGAAATGATTAAACACTCCAAAGAGATTCTGGCCGAAGCCAGCAAGGCTAGCCCGGACAAGGCCGCGTTGAAGAAGAAACTCGTGGTCCTGGATACCAGCTGCACCAACTGCCACAACGAATTCCGCGACTAATGCGGTGTTCGATACCTTCCTCCGCAGCCCACTCGTAACAATCGGGTGGGCTGTATGCATTTTCCGGGGTGAGAAAACTGGCCTCACACCCATCATTTTGCATAAGATGCTTCTCACCTGACGAACCCACCGTCCGATTTCCTTTCCCGTTTCTCGTGAGGTTCCCTCCATGCTGCGCACTTGTTTGGGCTTGGCTGTCGCGCTCGGACTCAGTTCCGCCGCGTTTGCTGCCGACCCCACGCCACCCAAGGGGTTTACCGCCCTGTTCAACGGTAAAGACCTGACCGGCTGGCACGGCTGGGCCATCCATGCCAAGGGTGGCAGCCCGTATGATCTGCAAAAACTCTCGGCTGAGGAGAAAGCCAAAACACGCAAGGCTTGGACCGAAGAAGCGCAAGCCCACTGGAAAGCCGAGAACGGCGAGATCATCCACGATGGTAAAGATGGCAAAGTCTCCCTCGCCACCGACCGGGAATTCGGCGATGCGGAATTCCTCATCGAGTACAAGATCAGCCCCAACGCCGATAGCGGTGTCTATGTGAAGGGCACCCCGCAAATTCAAGTCTGGGATCCCGCGAACGTCGCCCAGATCAAGCTCGGCACCGACAAAGGCAGCGGCGGATTGTGGAACAACTCGATCAGCCTGACCGGCAAACATCCGCTCGTCAAAGCCGACAAGCCCGCTGGCGAATGGAATCGGTTCCGTATCCTCGTCATCGGTGATTACGTCACGGTCTACCTGAACGATCAACTCGTGGTCGATCACTGCAAGCTCGACAATTTCTGGGACCGCAGTAAGCCGAACCCCAAGCCGTTGCCCGCGATCACGCCGTTGCTGCTGCAAGCCCACCCCCCCGGTGAGGTCCGCTGGCGGAACATTTTTGGCCGCGACATCCCGGCTGCCGAAGCCAACGAAATCCTCCGCAAGAAAGCCGGTGCGGGCTTCGCGCCGATCTTCGACGGAAAATCGTTCGCCGGTTGGACCGGAGCGACCAACGATTATGAAGTCGTGGATGGAGCCATCGCCTGCAAACCGAAGAAGGGCGGCGTGCTGTTCACCAACGAACGCTACGACGACTTCGTCGTTCAACTGGAATACAAGGTTCCTCCGGGCGGCAACAACGGCCTGGCGCTGCGTTACCCTGGCACCGGCGGCCCCAGTCAGGTTGCCATGTGCGAAATCCAGATCCTCGACGATGATGCCCCCAAGTACGCCAAACTCGACCCGCGCCAATACACCGGCTCCGCCTACGGCATGTCCGCCCCGCATCGCGGCTTCCAACGGCAGCCCGGCGAGTGGAACTTCATGGTCGTGACCGTGCAAGGCCCAACGATTCAGGTGGAATTGAACGGCCACGGTATCCTGAACACGGACCTCAGCAAAGTCACCGAGTTCAAGGACAAGACCGCCCATGTTGGCAAGGACCGTACCGAAGGCCACTTCGGCTTCTGTGGCCACAACGACCCGGTGGCTTTCCGCAGCATCGCCATCAAGAAGCTGCCGAAAACCAACTGATATTCGCCTGGGCTAATCGCTGATGGTCTTCCTCCCCTCACCCGGATTCTCGGTTGAGGGGAAATTGGCTTGTTCTCTCACTCGCAGGAGTTCCACCCATGCCGCGTACTCCGATCACTCGCCGCGCTGCGCTGAAGGCTGCCGCCGCCGGGTTGGCGGTGCCGTATGTCTTCCGCACACACGCTCACGCCGCCCCGAGCGAAACCGTCCGCCACGTCAGTGTGGGCGCGGGCGGGATGGCCGGTGCGGACATCCGCTCGCTGACCAGCCACAAGAAGCTCAAGCTCGTCGCCGTCGCGGACATTGATGCCGACCGCGCCGCCGCGATGAAGAAGACATTCCCGGACATTACCGTCTACACGGACTGGCGGGAAATGTTCGACAAGGAGAAGTTCGATTCCGCGAACATCTCGACACCCGATCACATGCACGCGGCTCCGACCATGCGGGCGATTCGCATGGGCAAGCACGTCTACACGCAAAAGCCGCTGACGCAGACGATCCACGAAGCCCGGATGCTCACCGAAGCCGCGCAGGCTCACAAGACCATCTCGCAGATGGGGATTCAGATTCACTCGCACCCCGTGCATCGCTCGGTCGTGCAGACCATCCACGATGGCAAGATCGGCAAGGTGAAAGCCGTCCACAGCTGGTCCGGCAAGAAATGGGGCGACCCCACCCCGAAGCCGGAACGCACCGACGCGGTTCCCGCGGGGATCGCCTGGGATCTCTGGCTCGGCGTGGCGGCCGAACGCCCGTTCATCGGCGGCGGCTACTACCACCCCGGCAACTGGCGCAAACGCCTCGATTTCGGCACCGGCACCTTCGGCGACATGGGTTGTCACATTCTGGACCCGGTTTTCGGTTCGCTCGGCGTGAAGGATTTGAAGGAAGTGAAGTCTGTCGGCGGCCACCCGAACGCGACCAACTGGGGGCTTGATTCCGAGGTGCTGTTCACCTTCCCCGGCTCGCAGTACACCACGGAAACCGTGACGATCACCTGGTACGACGGTGACCGCCGCCCGCCGCAGGAAGTGCAAGCCCTACTCGGCAAGCGAAAAATCAGCGATCAGGGTTCGATTTACATCGGCACGGAAGGCGTGTTGTACTCGCCGTACATCGCGCAGCCGATCTTGCTGCCGGAGGAAAAGTTCGTCGGCAAGAGCATCTCGCAGGTGGAAGGGGCGAACCACTACCATCAGTTCGTCGATGCCGTGTTGGGTCAGGGGAAGACCTCGGCTCCGTTCGCCTACGCGGGGCCGCTGACGGAGATGGTGCTGCTCGGTTGCCTTTCGACGCGGTTCCCGAATCAGCCGCTGACCTGGGATCCCGCCGCCATGAAGGTGACGAACCACGCCGCCGCGAACGCGTTCGTTCGCCGCACCTTCCGCAAGGGCTGGGAAGAAAAGGGACTTTCCGACGGGCAAGCGTAAGGATGTGTCGAGGAACCGGGGACTGTCGTCCCCGGTTCCGTTTTCGCTCATTTCCCGAGTTGCAGTGCGATCAGTTCTTTCTCATCCCGCAGGAACAATCGACCATCGGCGATGGCGGGATGTGCCCAGGTGGGGCCGCAGACTTTCGCCTTGGCCAGTTCCTTGTAACCCTCTGGTGAGGGTGCGATCAGTGTGAGCTGGCCGTTGTCGTCCAGCAGGAGCAGTTTGCCGTTGCCCGTGCGGATGATCGCGGCGTGATACCGACCAATTCCCGGTTTCTCCCACAGCACCTTGGCCGTTTCCGTTTCCACGCACCGCAGCACGATCGACGGGTTGAACAGCGACGCGGCCCCGTTCACCATGTACAATTGTTTTCCCACCGGAACGGGGGTCGAGAAGTAGCACGTCAATTGCGGAGCTTTCCACAGCAGTTTCGGTACGCCGCCGCGTGCGGGAGGATCGAGCGCGACGCTCCCCGCTGTCACCGAGCTGGCGATGATCGCATGATCGACTTGCAGCGGAGTCGTGGACGATTCATTCAGACGATCTCGGAACGGGTATTTCCACAACACCTCTCCGGTCGGGGTGATGCCGAGAACGTGTGACCCGGTCAGAAAGACGAGCTGCTTCTTCCCCTCCAGCGTCGTCACGATCGGGCTGGAGTAACTCGCGCTGTCTTGGGTCGCTTTCCAGGCCGTTTTACCCGTCTGGCAGTCAAATGCGACGATCCCTGCTTCGGGGCCGCCGACCATGACGATGACCTTGCCATCCACGACGGTCGGGGATGTTGAGATGCCGAAGAACAGATTCTTCGCGCCAAATGTTTTGAGGGTATCGACCTTCCAGGTGAGCTTTCCGGTGCGGGCATCCCAGGCGGCGAGAACGCCGGTGCTGCCGAGCGTGAAAACCCGACCATCGGCGACGGTCGGCGTTCCGCGGGGGCCGCTGCCAAACGGCGGGGTGAACGCGGCGCGTTCGTAACTGTTCTCCCAGAGTTTCTTCCCCGTCTGGGTGTCGAACGCGGCCAGGGCATCGGCGGCCTTCCCGTGCGGCTGAAAGAAGGCGTACACCACTCCACCCGCGACGACCGGGGAACTGTGCGCCTCGCCGATGGGTTGCTTCCACAGCACCTTCGGCGGTTTCTCCCACGGAGCGATCGTTTCGAGGGTCGTGTTCAACCGTCGTGGTCCGAGGAACTGCGGCCAATCTTCCGCGAGTGCGGGCAGTCCGTAGGCCAGTGTGATCGTCAGAGTGGCCAGGCAACGCATCATGGCGGGAACCTTGGGAAATCGGGGGAGGAACTACACCAAAGGAAGCGAACGCCGCCCTGTCTCAGCGGGAGGGTCGGTGTCCGTTGTCTGCACGCGGTCGGCGGCATTCAGGTGGACGTGCAACGGAGCATAATACCAGCCCGTGCCGTGGGCATCCGCGAGCCGTTTCAACTGAGTCAGAGCCGATTCCGTGATGGCCTCACCGATCCCCTCATAGGCGGGGTCGCAGAAGTAGATTCGGCAACCGAGCGGGCGTTCCTGCCGAGCGGTACAGAGGTTGTTCACCTGAAACGGGCAGCCATCCCGGCTAACGGGTTGCGCGTAGGTCGGGGCCGTGGCCAGGAGGATTTCCGCTTCAAAATGCGACAGGAACAGCGTGTGCCCGTACTCCGTGAATCGGCAACAGCGGCCCGAAGCCTCACACCGAGGCCGAGCCGCGGCAACGGCGGCATCGACCTCAGCATACACAGCATCAACCGCGGCTCGCAGGGAAGGATTCATCATGATCGTTTCCGGCTGGGTATCGGTTCGTCGCGCCGGGCGCGGTTGTCGAATACATAATACACGGGTTCGCTGTGCTGGCTTTTCGCAATCGACTCTGCCGTCAGAGAATGTCGTGGGCCGCCATAGGCACCGTGCGATGCGGAACGTGGGGTTCGCCACGGTTTCCGAATCACACCGACGCGGACGAACCCGGCACGTTCAAAAAACGGGTTCGCCTGCCCCATCGCCGAGAGGGTTTCGATCCAGTCGACGGGGCAGAGTTCACAGGCTCGCCGCACGAACGCCGCCGCGATGCCCGCTCCCCGGTAAGTCGGAGCCAGTACGACCCGCTGGAGAAGCCAGAGTTGTTCATTCAATGCTGTGAGCGACAGACGCGATCGCGGATGTGTGAGCCCGAAATAACGGGAACGTAGCGTGAGTGACGCGGCGGGCGTGCTGAAGATGCAAATGCCGATCGGTTCCTGGTCGTGCCAAAGCAGGATCACCCGGCGAACGAAGGCGAGGTGATGGCTGCGATAATGCCACCGTGCGAAGTACGGCCAGTCGGCACGGGTGCCCTCCGAGAGCCAGAGATGCTCCGCGAAGCTGATCCGTTTTTTTTTACGTCCCGGCGGTCCACGGCAAACTGTCCCTCGCCGAGACAGCGCACGAGCAAATCCGGGTTGAGATCGGCTTCCAAGTCATCATGCGTGGTGGCGGCCAGCACACCGATGCCCGTGCGGGTGGCCAGTTTCCGCAGGTTGAACGCCAGGACTTTGGCCAAGGGGCGATCCAGCACGGCTGCGAACTCGTCGAGCATCAACGGCGGGTTCGGCGCAGGGGGGGAGGCATCCCCGTGCGTGGGGGCCGTGGCTTGAGCCAAAGCATAGGCGATGCGGAAGCGGTAACGCTGACCGTCCGAGAGTTCTTGCGGGGTCCGCAGCAGGAGCCGTGCTTCCGACAACCCACACGCGGCCAGATCGGCCAACCGGGATTCCAGCGGCCCGGCCATCGCTTCGATCAACGGCAACTCTGGCAAGGGCTGTTGCAGAATGTCGATGGCTCCGAGTTGCTGACCGACTTCCCGCATCAGCGAAGATTTTCCACTACCAGATGGGCCGGTGAACAGCACCAGATCGCCGGGCCGGACATCCAGCGTGAGATTTTCCGCGATGGTGTGCGGCGGCTCCGTTGGCGCAAGCCCGAACAGATCCGCGACGCGATCCGCCGCCAGACTGCGACGGCACGGCGGAAACGGATACCGGAGCGTAATCGGAGAAAGCATGATGTGGGCTCCTGAGAAGTGAGAAAAATGGGAACGCACGGATTTCGGAATCGGGGGATGGTTATTCCTTCTCGATCGTGTTGTCCTCAATCCCCCAGAGTCGCGGCGTGGCCAGTTCGATGCTGTTCCCGGCTGGGTCGCGGAAGTACAGCGAGTGCCCGCCGTTGGGCCAGACGGTTTCCTGTTCGATTGCCACGCCGTGTGCGGCTAACCGTTCCCGCCAGGCGGCGATTTCCGATTCCCGCATGGCGAAGGCCATGTGCCCGGCCCCTGTCGTTCCGTGTGGTGGGACCGCGATGTGGCCGGGCTGGGTTAGCGGTTGAACCGTGATTGCGGGATGAAAGACCAGAAACACCCCTGCTCCGCAGCGGAAGAACACATGTCGCCCCGCCTCGCGGAGAATCACGGTGAGGCCGAGAACATCCGCGTAAAACCGTTCCGCCGCGTCGAGATCCTGGGCGTAGACCGCCGTTTCGAGGATGCCATGAGGTTGCATGAAAACGGACTCCTGGGGTGAGCGGGATGGTATGGGGGTCAGTCGTTGAGCAGGGAAAGGAGCCGGGCTTTGAGCGCGAGCCGCACGAGTTGGAGTTCGAGTTTCTCCGTGCGGGTCAGCGCGGTTTCGACTTTCGGATCGAGGTGTCTTTGGTCCAGCTCGCGGAGGGTATCCGTGACAATCGCTTCCCGGTCGTCGCGGCGTTCCGTGATGGCAAACCGGGCCTCGGCGAGTTCGACCAGGGCGACCGGGATCACGCCTTCCGCCTCGATCGGGCTGAGTGCGATACCGGGGGTGGTCAGGTAGCCGAGTCGGGCTTGGCAGGCATCGACCCGTTCCCGCATGGCTTGCAAGCGCTCCTGGGCGGTGCGGGCCGCGTCGATTTTTACGGCCAGCATCCGCAGCCGGGCATTTTGGTAGTCCATCGCGCTGACGGCTCGGCCCGCGTACAACTTCGCCGTGATCGAGAACAGTTCCTCCGCCGTGCGGATGCGTTCGGCCTGCACTTGGCGCAATGCCTCGGACGGGTCCGCCGCGAGAACGGAGCCGGACAACAGCCCCCCGATCAGAATTCCTCGGAAACGAGTGCCTACCATGCGTTCTCCTCAATCTGTTCGTGCATCTGGCACTTTCAGGATATATCACACCCACAAACGCGGAACCGGACGGGCGAGTAGATACTCGGTGCCGGTGGCGGCCGCGTCCAGCAGGTCATCGTGGGTCGAGAATGGGAATGTCGTCATTTCGTCGAAGAGTTCACGCTGGCGGGCATCCACGCCTGTCAGGCCGCCCCGCAGCCGAAACCGACCATTTTGCACCGGCACACCGAACGCGGCCGCCCGAGCTTCTTTGCTGCGGCTCTGCGTGATGCCCTGGACTTTGGCCCCAAATCGAGCATGACGCTGCATCAGATCCCGGATGCCGGCAAACGCGGCGTTGGACTCGAACAGAATCACATCGGGCGACCAGAACTGATCCAGTGTGTCGATTTGGGCGATCAAATCCGGCGTGCTGATCCGGCGGGCGGTGGCTTCCAGGCAGTGAATCGCGTTTGTGCCCTGCACTCGACCCAGTACCACCAACGCCGACGCATCCGCTCGGGATTGCGCCGTCACGGCGGGATCGACGGACAAGACGACCATCTCGAACCGTTCACGCGGCAATTCTTCTTGCCAGAACTGGACCCAATGTGCGGGGATGGCCACTTCCCCTTCCGTGATCGGCAGCAGGCGATACCCACGGGCGAACGCCGCGGAGCCGATCTCACGGAGTCGGGCCGCAAGCTGGGAAGTCGGCCACTTTTCCGGCCAGACCGGCTGCAATTCCGGGCCAACCGCTCGCCGAAACAGCGCGAACGCGGGATTTTTCTTCAAATGGGCGTTCAAATCATCTGTGTGCCACGGTGTCGATAATCCCCAGAATCGCCCATCCGGTTCGAGCAGATTCAACAGATTGTTGTGGAAGTCGTCTTTCACCCGTGCGCGTTCGGCTGGGCTGTATAGAGAACGCACATCGACAATGTCATCACAGATGAGCAGATCGGCACGGGCTCCGGTGCTGCCGGCGCCGATGCCGAACGCGGCGACGGTTGGGCCGATCACATCGGCGGGGCGGACGATGGTGAACGCCTCAGCGGTCCACGGGCGGGCCGGTCGCAGATGAGGGAACACGAGTCGTAAGCGGGGATTCGCGGCAATCGCTTCTCGCAGGAACCGACTCCGCTCCGCGGCCAGTGTCTCCGTCGCGCAGACCAACTTGACCCGGAGGGCGGGGTTGTGCCCCAGTTCCCAGAGGACGCGGCCGCACATTTGGAGGCTTTTGCCATGATCGCGGGGTAGTTCGATCAAGGCACGGGTATGGCCCGTCAAAAATTGTTGCAGTTCCCGATGGACGGTAGCCTGGCGGAGTGGGTGGCCGAGCGAGTCGGTGAAGCAGAATTCGAGCAGAACATCGGGTGAATGGGCGGCTTCACGCAGGCGACGAGTCAGCAGGGCCGCTGCCTGTAACGGGCGGAGAGGAGCCCAGTTCCGCAATGAGTTGATCCAGTTCGGCATCGGTGAGGCGGGCGATGTACGCCGCGATCGTCTGGGCATGAGTGTTCCCCGAATCGGCGGGTTTCCCTCGGCGGGTCTGGGTGCGTTTCTCGGCTGCGATTCGGAATTGCATCAGTTTCATCGCCGCGTCTCGGCTTGCTTTCTCGTCCGGGGACCGCAGTTGTCGGCGGAGGGTCAAGACCGATTCCGCGGTGGCATCCGTGAGTTGCTGACGTTCCGCGGCGCGGAGGAACTTTTTCCAGCGTCGGGCGTAGCTGGTCGGCCACTGGCGGACGGTGCGTTCGGTTCGGCCCACGTTCTCGGCCACGGTTTCCCAGGAGGCACCGCCGGCACGCAGTTCCGCGGCCAGGGCCAGGAGTTCATCCGGTGGAGGTTTGAATTGCGGCATGAGGCGACCTACAGGAAGAGAGGCAAACGCCGAAAAACCACGGCGGCCGTGGCGACGCTGGCAGAACGCTACATTCAACCCCCAGGATGTCAAACGCACGAACAGGCGGAAGAGGAGTTGCAGGATGAACACCGGGTGATTCTCACGCAAGTTCCAGTCACCATCCAACCGATAGCAATGAAGTAGGATTTTGTCGATTTTAACCAAGGAACCGCTCATGTCCGATATGCTTTCTGCGATCCCGGCGACTACATCGGTTGCCCAAGCGTATGACGAGGTTCCCTACGAGAGCAACCCGTTCGCTCAGACACACCCGAGTCGGCTGTTTGTGGTCGGCACACTATTCGGACTGCGGCCAACGCCCGTGGCGCGATGTCGGGTGCTGGAACTCGGAGCCGCGTCGGGGGGGAATCTCTTGCCTGCGGCAGAAGCGTTGCCGGAAAGTGAGTTTGTTGGGATCGATTTATCGGTGCAACAAGTTGCTGATGGTCAGAATATGATAGACTCGCTGGGCTTGAAGAATCTCACTCTGAAGGCCGCGAGCATTTTGGATGTCGACGATTCCTACGGGAAGTTCGACTACATCATCTGCCACGGTGTTTATTCCTGGGTGCCGTCGAACGTGCAGCAGAAGATTTTGGAAATCTGCGCCACGCGGATGAACCCGAACGGGATTGCCTACATTTCGTACAACACATTCCCTGGCTGGCACATGCGCGGCATGATCCGGGATATGATGATGTACCACTCGTCCCGGTTCAACACGCCGAAACTGCGTATTCAACAGGCGCGGGCACTTCTTGATTTCCTCGCGCAGTCCGTCAAAGGCGACAACCAGAACGCCTATGCCACGCTCTTGAAACAGGAACTCGAAACGCTCCGCCATCAGGCAGACTATTATCTCTATCACGAACATTTGGAAGAACATAACGAACCGATTTACTTTCATCAGTTCGCCGGGCAAGCCCATGAGAAAGGGCTCAAGTATCTGGGAGAAGCCCGCGTTGGCACGATGGTCACGGGGAACTTTGGCCCGGAGATCGAAAAGACGCTGAAGATGCTCGCCACCGATCAGATTCAGGCTGAGCAATATATGGACTTCCTTCGGAATCGGATGTTCCGGGAAAGTTTGCTTGTCTCAAACCAGCTGAATCCCAACTGGGCCGTGCAACCGGACTGCCTGCGGATTCTCCATGTGGCCAGCGCGGCCAAACCCGCTCAGGAACCCGTGAACGTGACCTCGGATGAGAACGTCTCCTATCGCTCCGCCAGTGGCATGAGCATGGCCACGAATCGACCGCTGCTGAAGTCCGCCATGCGAATTCTGCAACAAGCCTACCCCGCCACCGTGCCGTTTGATGAGCTGCGCAAGCAAGCCCGTGCGGCACTCGGCAACGCAGCCGCGGACCCGAAAGCCGTGGCCGAAGATACTCAGATTCTCGCCGTGGGCCTGCTGAACTGTTACATGGGCTCGGATTTGATCGAACTGCACGGCGCACCGATCGAGTTCGTTCGCACGCCCGGTGAAAAGCCGGTGGCATCGCCGTTGGCCCGATTGCAGGCACCCAAAGGTTCGATTTCCAGCCGTCGCCATGAAATCGTCCGCCTCAGCGACCTTGACCGCCACCTGATTCCCCTTCTGGATGGCACCCACGATCGCGCCGCCCTGGCGGATAAACTCACGGATGTGGCCAAATCGGGTGCCCTGAACATTCAGAAAGACGGTGTCCCACTGTACGACCCTAAGGACATCCGCCAGGCGATCGGTTCCGTGATCGACCAGGCGTTGCTCAACGTGGGTCGCATGGCCATTCTGACCGCGTAAGAAGAGGTTCACCCGCCCCTTACCGGATGAGTCCAGAGTGGGGGGTGGGTGCCGCGTCTAACTCGGCTTCCGCACTTTCAGCAGCACCGTGGGGTTCACCGCATCGAAGCGGAGCGTTTCCAGTTGCTCGACCCCACGGGCCAGATTCATCAGCAGCACATCCACCGGCGGAGCCAATCGCTTCAAGACCTCATACGTTGCCGAGATCATTTCCAGTGTGCCGACGTTCACGACCAATCGGCCGCCGGGCCGCAAAGCCGCGAACGAGGCTTCCAATAGTCGGACCACCTCGCCGCCATTCCCTCCAATGAACACCGCATCCGGCGCGGGCAACCCCGTGAAAACCTCGGGCGCGGAACCGAAGACCGGCTTGATGTTGGTGACACCGAATGTCTCCGCGTTTGCCACGATCAGATGGTAATCGGCTGAGTCCTGCTCGATGGCATAGGCCACGCTCGGCGCGATCAGATTCGCCATCTCGATCGCCACGGAACCCGAACCCGCACCGACATCCCAGGCGACATCCCCAGGGTGCAGGTCCAGTTGTGCCAACGCCACGGATCGTACCTCGGCTTGGGTAATCAATCCGGTTTTGGGGCGGGTCTGGGCGAAGACATCATCCGGGTTGCCGAACCGGCGGAGCCGTGCCCCGGCTTTCGGGCGATCGGGGACATTGGGTTTGCGTTTCAGAATCAGAATATTCAACGGGTCGAATGTCAGATCGACGATGTCGCCGAGTTCCCCCTGCGTGATCCGTTCATCTTTCCCGCCCAGGTTCTCACAGACGTAGACCCGGAAATAGTGGATGCCGCGTGCGAGCAGTTCCCGAGCGACACGCCCAGGCGGGTACTCCTTGGAGGTGAACAAGCCCACCGTTTCGACGGTGCGGACCTTGTCGAGAACCACATCCAGTGGGCGGGTCGCCAAATCGGTCAGGTACGCATCTTCCCACGATTGCATAATACGAGCGAATGCCAGTTGCATCGTGCTGACGTGTGGGGCGACTTCAAAATGTTCCGGGCCGATCTTGTCGCACAGATACCGCGCGGTGCCGTAAAACAGCGGATCGCCCCCGGCGGCCACGGCCATCCGTTTGGAACCGAGGTCCGCTCGGATGCGCTCGATCACTTCGGGGAGGTCGGCTCCGATTGGTACACGCTCGGCCGTCAGTTCGGGTAACAGACGGAGCGTGGATTCGGAACCGAAGACCACTTGTGCGGACGTGAGCAGGTCACGCGATCGCGCCGTCAAGCCGCTGAGGCCATCCGGGCCAATGCCAATAATCGGAATTTTCGGGGTCACAACACGCTCCTCATATACAAACCTAGTAAGACAGTCTGACAGTCTGATCGGGAAATGGGGAAACACAATCGGGGACGACAGCCTCCGATTGTCCGAACCGGGGATGACCGTCCCCGGTTGTCCGAAAATCGCCTTCCGGGCTATTGTAACGCGGTTGCTCGTTCCGGCCGATCTGGATAGCACCAATCGGATTTCATCGGTAAGATGCGCGGATGAGATGGACTTTTCCGATAACCCAGGACAAGGTTGCGGCCATGACGACGGCACATCTTCGGATCGGGATCACGGCTCTGGCAGTGGCTTATGCTCTGGCCGGAACCACGCACGCCGCCCCGGTTCCTTCTGGTCCCTCAGACGACCAACTCAAGTCGAAGGCGTTGAAGCTCAACGACTTGACGAATAACGACGCGATGCAGGACCGGCTCACGGAACTGCTCAAGGATAACGATTCCGCGAAGCGGATGGTCAAACTCGCCGCGGGACTCCAACGCGATGCCGAGGGTAAAGACAAGCCCTTCAAATTGAACGCCACCATCGTTCTCGCCAAAGTGGCCCACAACGTCAAAGATTACGACGCGGCCGAACTGTTTTATGATTCCGCCGCCCAGGCCGCAACGAAGTTGCAAAGCGGCTCCAAAATGCTCCTCGCCTACGAGGGGCTGCTCGATCTGTACTGGGACCAGAAGAAGTTCAAATCCGTCGAGGATGTCTGCCAGAAATTGATGGAAGCCAAGGGCGACGAACTCGACAAGGCCAAGCCGTTCGTGCTGGAAAAGCTCGTGCAGGCCAAGGCCAAACAGGGCGACACCGATGAAGCCCTCCGCATGGCCGAAGGGCTCGTCAACCTGGACAAGGGTGGCTGGTACTTCCTGCAACTCAAAGGCTGGGTCCAACGGGAAGCGGGCAAGTACGACGATGCCATCGACACCTACATCGAAGTCCTCAACCGGCTTGAGAACGCGGACAGCCTCAAAGGCGACCTCAAAACCCGACTGAAACGGAATGTCAACTACCTGCTCAGTGGATTGCACGTCGAGAACAAGCAGATCGACAAAGCGGCTGCCCGACTCGAAGGGCTCATGAAAGATGACCCTGAGAATCCGACTTACTACAACGATCTCGGTTTCATCTGGGCCGATCACGATCAGAATCTGGCGAAGTCCGAAGAACTGATTCGCAAAGCTCTGAAGCTCGACTCCGAGCAGCGGAAAAAACTGCTCGAAGAAGGCAAAATCTCCGCTGAGAACGCCAAACTGGAAAATGCCGCCTACCTGGATAGCCTCGGCTGGGTACTCTACAAGCAAAAGAAGTTCGCGGAAGCCGTCAAATACCTGGAACAGGCCATTTTGGACAAGGAAGACGGTGCCCACATCGAAATTTGGGACCACCTTGCTGATGCGTATCTCGCACTGGGTGAAACCCAAAAAGCGATCGACACCTGGCAAAAATCGTTGAAGTTCGACAACACGACGAAACGGGATGCCGAACGCCGCAAAATCGTCACGCAGAAAATGATGAAGGCCAAAGCCGCGCAGCAGAAGAAGAACTAAAAATCGTGGCCAGCACTCATCCGGTTTCGGAATGCGGGTGAGTGCCGGTGCGGGAAGAATTGGGAACGGTTGTTGCCTCCTTCCCCGATGTCCAGTCTGTTCCGGGGTGGGATCGCTTTCTATGCTACTGGCATGAACCCGTTGGTTACAGAACTGATCCCCGCCCCCGAACCCTGGGATGTCGCCCGTTCGCTCGCCCACTGGCCGCACTTGTTGTTTCTCGACTCCGCCGACCGCCACCCGGAACGCGGTCGATATTCGTATGTGATGGCGGACCCGACGCGCCCATCCGTCGATCCTGCTCATGTCAATTGGGCCGTTCGCGCGGAACCGTACCCCGGCATCCCTCCATTCCAAGGTGGTTATGCGGGGCTGTTCGGCTACGAATTCGGCCAGCGGTTTGAACGCATCCCCGCAGCCCGTGGCGATGATTTTCACCTGCCCGATCATCGGCTTTACCGTTACGACTGGGTCATCAGTTGGGATCATCTGCAGAATCGAGCCTGGTTTGTCTCCCACGGCGGCCCGCGTTCCCTCGATGACATCCTCTCTCCTATCGCGTCTGAACGGGCCGCTGCGCCGGTCGCTCATCCCCCGTCGCTGGCGGATGTCTCGTTTCCGATTCCGCAACTGCCCGGTGTGTGGAGTAACTTCACACGAGAAGGGTATCTCCAGGCGGTGCGGCGAGTGATAGACTACATCCATGCTGGTGACGGTTTTCAGGTCAATCTTTCGCAGCGTTTGCTCACGCCGTTGACCGAACATCCTCTCGCACTGTATGGCCGACTCCGGGCATGTTCCCCGGCTCCGTTTGCCTGCTATTTCGATGCGGGAGAGTTTCAGGTCGTGTCCGCGTCGCCCGAACGGTTTTTGCAACTGTCTTCCCAGGGAGAGGTGATCACACGGCCAATCAAGGGCACTCGCCCACGCGGCCTGACCCCAGCGGAAGATGCCGATTTGCGGGACGATCTGATGCATCATCCGAAAGATCGGGCCGAGAATGTCATGATCGTCGATCTACTCAGGAATGATCTTGGACGAGTTTGTGAATATGGATCCGTGACGGTGCCGCGGGTCTGTGAGGTGGAAACATACAATTATGTGCATCATCTGGTTTCAGAAGTGCGTGGCACGCTGCGACCGGGTTTGACCGCGTGGGATCTGCTGCGGGCAGCGTTTCCGGGCGGGTCCGTGACGGGGGCACCCAAAGTGCGGGCGATGGAGATTATCGCCGAACTCGAACCGACTGTTCGCGGGCCGTACTGTGGCAGTATCGGTTGCATCGGCTTCAACGGCAGCATGGATACGAACATTCTGATTCGCACGTTCACGGCGGCGCGAGGGTGGTTGCAGTTCCCCGTGGGGGGCGGTATCGTCGCGGATTCGGACCCCGTGCGTGAGTATGAAGAAACGCTGCATAAGGCGGCCGGGCTGTTGCGGGCACTGCAAAAATGATTCTGGAAGCACTGATCACCACGACGAACCGTGATGGTTCCCCGCACCTCGCCCCGATGGGGCCGCAGCTGGATTCGGCGACACCCAGGCAGTTTTTGCTCAAGCCGTTTCTGACATCACAGACATACCAGAATTTGTGCCATCACCCAGAAGGGGTATTGCACATTACCGATGATGCTGCTTTGATAGCGCGATCGGCGATCGGCATGATGGATCCTTTTCCTCCGGTGCGGCCTGCCAGTCTGGTGCGGGGGTGGGTTCTCACGGATTGTTGCCGACATCAGGAATTTCGCGTCACCCATGTTGATGCTGCGGAGCCGCGGGTACGGATGCACTGTGAGATCGTGCATTCCACGACGCATCGGGATTTTTGGGGGTTTAACCGGGCCAAGCACGCCCTCCTCGAAGCCGCGATTCTGGCCACCCGGCTACACCTGCTGCCGACCGAGGACGTGGAGGCGGAGTATCACAAACTGCGGGTGATCGTGGACAAGACCGGCGGCCCCGCGGAGCAAGAGGGAATGCACATTCTCGAAGATTACCTTGCCCGTCACCGAGCCGGAGGGGCGGCATGATCCGGGTATCGGCTCCGTCGCGTCTGCATTTCGGGCTGCTGAATACCGGGCATCTCACCGGCGTTCCGCGTTTTGGCGGCTGCGGCCTGATGATTGAGGCACCGGGGGTGTCCGTGGGTGTGGAACCCGCTCCGCAGTGGTCCGCGACAGGACCGAACGCGGAGCGGGCTTTGGCCTTGGCTCAGCGTGTGACAACGGTCTGTCATCGGGTGGTGGTCGAGCGTTGCCCACCCGAGCATGTGGGATTGGGGGTGGGGACATCACTGGGTTTATCGGTCGCCCGTGCCCTGCGCCCGGATGCTCCCATCGAGGAGTTGGCCCGTTTGACGGGGCGGGGCTTGCGGTCAGGGGTCGGATTGTACGGTTTTGCACACGGCGGCATCATCTGCGATGCGGGGCGAGACTCCACGGCGGAACTCCCACGCTGCGGCGATCGGTTGGCGTTCCCCCCAGATTGGCGGATCGTGTTGATTCGGCCACCCGTGCAACCCGCGTGGTTCGGGGCTGCGGAACGGCAAGCGTTCGCGGAATCCGGCGTGGCCGATCCGTGGCGACTCTATCAGCAACTGCGGGATGCCTTGGCACAAATCCGAGCGGCACTGGAAGGGGATGCCGACTTCCCGGCGTTCGCGGAGGCGGTGTTCACGTTCAATCGGGAAGGTGGCCGTTGGTTCGAGTCGGCCCAGGGGGGCGTGTACGCGGCTCCCGCGATTGCAGCGATCATTGACCGGGTTCGTCAGTTGGGCTTTGTCGGTGTCGGGCAATCGTCTTGGGGGCCAACCGTGTTCGCCTGCACGGCGGATGCGGAACAGGCCGAGTTTCTGGCTCGGCATCTGCAAAAGGACTCATCAGAATTGTCGATTGCGACGACCGCGGCCGCCCCGCACGGAGCCAGCGTTACCCGATTGTGACCTGAATCAACCCCACCAGCAGCACATCCGCCAGCAGAACCAAGAGCGTGCAGACGACCACACTGTTTGTCGCGGATTGGCCGATTCCTTCTGATCCATGGTCGGTATTCAGACCGATGTAGCAGCCAGTGGCTCCGATGAGTCCACCGAACACGATGGTCTTGCACCCGGCGGCCACAACCTCGGACAGATGCAATTCCGCCAGCAATGCGGTTTGATACTTCAGCCAGTATGTCGAGCCCAGAAGTGATTCCGCGAGATAGCCGCTGCCCAGGGCCACGGTGGCGATGAGGATGTGTAGCAGGGGGGCCGCCAGCACGCAGGCCAGCACACGCGGCCCGACGAGTCGATGGAGCGGCGACACACCCAGAAGGGCGATGGCATCAATTTGCTCGCTGACCCGCATGGATGCGAGTTCCGCCCCCAGGCTCGCGCCCGTGCGGGATGCGAGGATCAACCCGGCACCAATCGGGGCCAGTTCGAGCAAAACGGCCACGGCAAGGAATGTCGGGAGCAACTCAGCGGCCCCCGCGGTTCGTTCCAGCACGCCGCGGGTGTGCATCCAGATGACGAGTCCAAGGGCCAGCCCCAGCACCCCCGCCAGCGGCAACCCGCCGATGAGGACGTGGTAAAACGGCCGCATCCACCACCCCGGCCGCCCGACCACCCGACCCGCCGCGAGGCTTGCTCGTCCCAGAAAATCGGCCCAACGTCCGACCGCCACACAACCATCCAGAATCAGCATCAGAATGTCACCCGTCGGCTAGAGACGATGATCGCGCCCCGCTGATCGCGGAATCATCGACTCCAAGGAATAATGGGAACAAGCGTCCACTGTGGACATGGGGGAAATCGTACATCATCCAAGAGAATTTCAAAGTATCGCAAAATTTTTCCCATTTCCGCGATAGAAAACGCACCCGACCATTCTTTTCACTCTAGCCGTCGCCAGATCAGTCTGGGACAGACGACAAAATCAGAGGTTCACTGGATAATCGGATCCAATATTACATTTTGAGGGCGCCGATTCTATGCGTAATCCATCCTGGCAACGCCGTTGGTTGACGAAGATCTTTGGCCAAACCACGACAACCTCACACAGACACAATCGGTCCATTGGACGACATGCCCTAATCGGAGTGTGTCAGGAACTCGAACAACGGGTGGTCCCTGTTGCGCCGGGCAGTTTTAGTGGCCTCATCAGTACAGATACGCAATTCGACCAAGCGGGAACCTACACGATCACCGGCAATCTGACCATTGCCAATGGTGCCCATCTGACCGTCTCCAATGGGGCGATCCTCCACATCCAGAATAATGTACAAGTGCAAGTGAATGGTGAGTTGTCATTTGTGGGGACATCAGGGAGTCCGATGGCGGTGACGATTGATGAGGGTCAGTATGGGGGTGACTACGTCAATCAGGGGATCACGGTAGCGGGGACATTGAATGCGGAGTATGCACAATTCACGATCAACAACCCATCGGCAAGCCACCCGGAAGAGTCCTACATTCAGATCAGTAGTGGCGGTCAACTGACGGCGACACATAGTCAATTTGGATGGGACGCGACGGCGTGGGACGGCGGTTCGATTCTAAGTGCGGGCACAGTGACGGGGAATACGTTTGCGAGCAGCGTCTACACTCCGGCGGGGAATATACCCAAGTTGACCAACAATGACTCCTTTAAGAAGGTGTATTTGCTGTCCACGGGTTCGATCGGTACGAGTTTGACGTTGAGTCCATTGGGGACAGTGGATAATACGCAGAATCAGTATGTCATCAATGGTCACACGGCGTATGGTGTAACGGCTTACACCCCGTTGACGATCGCGTCTGGTAGCAGTTTGACGTTTAGTGGTGGTGCGCGTGTTGAGATTGAGGACGATGTGCAGGTGCAAGTGAATGGTGGGTTATCGTTTGTGGGGACATCCGGGAGTCCGATGGCGGTGACGATTGATGAGGGTCAGTATGGGGGTGACTACGTCAATCAGGGGATCACGGTAGCGGGGACATTGAATGCGGAGTATGCACAATTCACGATCAACAACCCATCGGCAAGCCACCCGGAAGAGTCCTACATTCAGATCAGTAGTGGCGGTCAACTGACGGCGACACATAGTCAATTTGGATGGGACGCGACGGCGTGGGACGGCGGTTCGATTCTAAGTGCGGGCACAGTGACGGGGAATACGTTTGCGAGCAGCGTCTACACTCCGGCGGGGAATATACCCAAGTTGACCAACAATGACTCCTTTAAGAAGGTGTATTTGCTGTCCACGGGTTCGATCGGTACGAGTTTGACGTTGAGTCCATTGGGGACAGTGGATAATACGCAGAATCAGTATGTCATCAATGGTCACACGGCGTATGGTGTAACGGCTTACACCCCGTTGACGATCGCGTCTGGTAGCAGTTTGACGTTTAGTGGTGGTGCGCGTGTTGAGATTGAGGACGATGTGCAGGTGCAAGTGAATGGTGGGTTATCGTTTGTGGGGACATCCGGGAGTCCGATGGCGGTGACGATTGATGAGGGTCAGTATGGGGGTGACTACGTCAATCAGGGGATCACGGTAGCGGGGACATTGAATGCGGAGTATGCACAATTCACGATCAACAACCCATCGGCAAGCCACCCGGAAGAGTCCTACATTCAGATCAGTAGTGGCGGTCAACTGACGGCGACACATAGTCAATTTGGATGGGACGCGACGGCGTGGGACGGCGGTTCGATTCTAAGTGCGGGCACAGTGACGGGGAATACGTTTGCGAGCAGCGTCTACACTCCGGCGGGGAATATACCCAAGTTGACCAACAATGACTCCTTTAAGAAGGTGTATTTGCTGTCCACGGGTTCGATCGGTACGAGTTTGACGTTGAGTCCATTGGGGACAGTGGATAATACGCAGAATCAGTATGTCATCAATGGTCACACGGCGTATGGTGTAACGGCTTACACCCCGTTGACGATCGCGTCTGGTAGCAGTTTGACGTTTAGTGGTGGTGCGCGTGTTGAGATTGAGGACGATGTGCAGGTGCAAGTGAATGGTGGGTTATCGTTTGTGGGGACATCCGGGAGTCCGATGGCGGTGACGATTGATGAGGGTCAGTATGGGGGTGACTACGTCAATCAGGGGATCACGGTAGCGGGGACATTGAATGCGGAGTATGCACAATTCACGATCAACAACCCATCGGCAAGCCACCCGGAAGAGTCCTACATTCAGATCAACAGTGGTGGCTCGGCATCCATTGTGAGTGGGAACTTCAAGTGGGATAGGCTCAAACTCAACGCGGGGTCCAATTCTGTTATTGAATATGTCCTCTTTGATGGAAAATTGACGGCTGATTCCGCTACGGCCTCGGCGATCATTGCACAGAATGATTTCAGTTCCACTCATGCCTTAGTCGAAGCAACGGGAACTGCTGGGACAACGGTCGATGCCCGAAACAACTACTGGGGTTCACCGATCACAGAAACGGAGATTCAGACGCTGCATGTCACAGACGTTCAGGACAATGCCACGGTCCTCGTGTCCCCATTTTTGGATGATCGGCCAGTTCGCTCAGAAACTGTTCCCATTCCACCCGTGCCCTATACGCCCAACACGGGTGGCAGTACCCAAATCGACTTGACGACCTATTTGACCACGACCACCCTCTCGGGGATTGTGAATAACGGCTCTGTGACGTTCACGGTCAAACTTGGTGGGACAGTGATCGGAACCCCCGTCACAACATCCGTCACGGGGGGTGTTGCCCAAGATCAATACACCATCCCCAGTGGGACACCTGCGGGAACCTATACTGTCGAAGTGGTCTATACATCGTCTGGGGGCACGGTGTACACAGATACCAGTGCGGTTTTGGTCGTTCAGCCGATTGCTCAAACTGTCTCATTTACTGCACCCACGCCGGTGACATATTCTAGCGGTTTGGTAGTGAATCTGAGTGGGACGAGTAGTAGCGGTTTGCCGGTGTCCTATGTGGTCATCAGCGGTCCCGCGACGATTGCGGGGAACGTCCTGTCGATCACAGGTGCGGGCACGGTGGTCATCGAAGCTCGCCAAACCGGGGACGGGAACTACAACCCAGCGACGGCGGTGCAACAATCACTGGTGGTGAATCTGGCATCGCAGACGATCACGTTTTCCGCCCCAGCCCCGGTGACATATTCGAGTGGTTTGACGGTGAATCTGAGTGGGACGAGCAGTAGTGGTTTGCCGGTGTCCTATGTGGTCATCAGCGGTCCCGCGACGGTGACGGGGAATGTCCTATCGATCACGGGTGCGGGCACGGT
>JAIXLE010000008.1:0-2575 GCA_026931725.1 Bacteroidales bacterium | reverse complement strand
TCATCGAAGCCCGTCAAGCCGGGGATGGGAACTACAACCCAGCGACAGCGGTGCAGCGGACATTGGTGGTGAATGCTGAATTGCCGTCCGTTCCCTCATCGCCTCCGGTCGTTACTGTGCCGCCCGTGTCGCCTCAGCCGCCTACAACTCCAAGTATCAATCTGGGTACACCTCAATTCGGTGTTGGTTCGGATGCGTCGCCGACTGTTCGCTTTTTCAATCCTGACGGTTCTCTGCGATTTTCTCGGAACCCGTTCGGAAACGAACCTGTTGGTGTTCGGACTGCGACCGGAGACTTTAACCGTGATGGGGTCGCGGATCTCGTTGTTGGAACTGGACCTGGTGGACCCACTCAAGTGCAGGTTTTGGACGGTGTCACGGGGGCTGTCCTCTTCTCGATTGCCCCGTTTGAAGCTGCGTTTACTGGCGGTGTCTATGTGACAACGGGTGATATTTCGGGGGATCATGTTCCAGAACTCATCATCACCCCTGATGAAGGTGGTGGTCCTCGGGTACGCGTTTTTGATGGCAATGGATTTGGCCTCTTGGCGGATTTCTTTGGAATTGATGACCCCAATTTCCGTGGTGGGGCACGTCCTACTGTTGCTGATTTTGATGGGGATGGTATCGGGGATCTTGTTGTCGCGGCTGGGTTTGGAGGCGGGCCGCGTGTGGCCATTTTTTCGGGGACATCCATTGTCAGTGGACAGCCACGCCGATTGACTGGGGACTTCTTCGCCTTTGAGGACACGCTGCGCAACGGCGCGTTCGTGTCTGCTGGGGACATTGACGGCGATGGCCGGGCGGACTTGGTCGCGGGCGGTGGCCCCGGCGGTGGTCCTCGGATCACGATCTTTTCTGGAGATGCCTTGCTGAGCGGTCGCCAAGAACCTCTGTGCAACTTCTTTGCTGGTAACACGGAGAATCGAGGTGGTGTTCGTGTCGCAGTCAAGGATCTGGATGGCGACACACAGGCCGACCTGATTGTCGGTGATGGGACCGGAGCGGGTAGCCATGTTTCGGCTTATCGTGGTGCGAATCTCCTCAGTGGTTCGCCACGTCCGCTGTTTGAGTTTGATGCCTTACCAGGGTTGAACGGAGGCGTGTTCGTGGGATAGATGGGTTGCACCCAACCATAGAGCAGGGGAGCCCGCAGCGGGGTTCCATTATGAGTCATGGATTTGCGATTTTCCCGTATGTCGCCTTCTCGGGTTCTTCCCGCGAAATGCGACATGCGGGATGGTGTTAAAATCGGATGGCTGAGGGATGGTCAGGTGCCATGAGAAAAGAATGCCCAGATGCGGGCGTTGGCATCGAGCGTGTCGGTGGGGATACCACCGATGCGGGGGTTGAGTTGCCCCTTGCCGCCCGGCCAGTGGTGGCCATGTCCCGCCAGGGTGAGTACCCGATAGTCGACATGTCCCGGAAATTGCCAAGTGGTCACGCTCCTGCTCTCTGAGAGGACGTGTGGTTCGTGGTCGCAGGAATTCGCGGCGGCCCAGCGTCTCAGCGTGTCCCAGATTCCGGGTCGCTCGACGATGCGGTTGCCCCAGGGAAGCCGTACTGTACCGACTGTCAATGGGATCAGAGGATCTGCTTCCCCCACAATGAACAGCGTTGGAATGGGTCGCGTGAGACACGGTTCACGAATCCAGCAGTACCCAGCCACGGGTGCGATGGCTGCCAGACGTTCTGACCGCTCCGCCGCGTAACGGAAGGTCATTCCTGCACCATTGGAGAAGCCTGTGAGGTAGACCCGATGCGGGTCCACCCCGTCGCGGATGAGTACATCGTCGAGCAGGGCATCCAGAAATGCGACATCGTCCGTCTCGGTGTGTAAGAGGTCACCTGGCTTGGTGGCCCCATCGTTCCAGCGGGGGGGATTGGATAGGAATCGAGGTGGCATCGCGGGGTTCGGCGGCAACCCCTGTGGTAGGACCAAGAGGAACCCCTCTTGATCGGCTGTGTGGGACCAGCCCGTTTCGTCCTCGGCCCAATCCGCGGTGCCACCAGTGCCGTGTAGAACGACCACGAGCGATCGGCCGGACATCCGGTTCCCCGTGGGGCGATGCAAACGATACGCGCGGGGGACACTGTCGACAAAAAGGGTGCGACTTTCCACGGTCATTCGGCGGGGGTTACGGGTGCGGTGGATGCTATCAGACGATTCCAGGCTTGCTCGACGGCCTCTTGGTCAGCCACGAGCGCTTTCCATCCGGCTGCGTCCAATGCATGGGCGGCGTGGAGTGTCTCTTGCATCCGAGCGATCAGTTGATCGAGTTGGTGTAAATATTCTTCCGCGGAACTCACCTCCTGGCCGGTCAGTTCCCCCAGATGTTGTTGGGCCGTGAGGACATCGGCTGCGAGTCGTTCGACGGTGATGCGGGCATTCTGCAGCGTGTCCGGTGTTTGTTGGACACGGGCCGTTACGACCTGGGTATAGGTGTCCCGCACCCGTTGCCAGCGGACGGGTTCGAGGGTCAGTCGTGGTCGCATCCTTTGCGCGTTCCGTAGGCGAATCCAGGACTCCGATTGCTGGGATAGGACATATACCCCTGTGGGACCAGTTATCGTC
>JAIXLE010000087.1 GCA_026931725.1 Bacteroidales bacterium | reverse complement strand
TGATTCCTGGGGTTCCATGTAGGCCAATTGGGAATGCAACAGGCTCTCGATGGAACCGCGTGTCGCAATTGAGGAATAACCGCCGACCGGGTATTGGTCTTCATCGTGAATGCGTGTGGGGACTTCTTTTCGACCCGCGAGTGGGCGTACCGGTCGGGTCGGCAATTCTGCTTCGATCCGTGCGGTCGTTGTGAGAATCTGCCGATGGGCGACGTACTGACCCATGTCCGCCAACGCGGTACGCTGTTCCAACGCAATGAGGTCTTCGATACCCAGCACTTCGGCGGACTTGCGAAAAGCCTGTATCAGGTGTTCCAATTGCTGTTGGAACACGGGGTGCGGTCCATCACGGGTGAGAGATTCATACCCATCCGCGAGCAAATTCTCTCCCGATGATTGCAGCAATCCTCGAATGATGGCTGGAGCGAGTTCGACCCCACCGAACCCACTGCGTTGGCGAATCTGCTGGATCGTATAGGCCAATCCCTTGACGCGCTCGTAGCCAGAATAACGCCGGATCGCATCCGTGGCGCGTTCAAACGTCCAGTCTGCGTAGAGCTTACCGAGAACATGATCTTCATAGCTACGGATGAGCGTGGGGAGCCACTCCGTGACCCGTGAGGAATGGCGTTCCAGGGAACTCCGATCGGTTCCGAAAACCAATCCGCCTACATCGGCCACGAAGGCAATCGGTGGCAGGGCATGCCCGCCGGATGCCACCTCGAAACACCATTCCAAGGTGGCTCGAACACTCACAGGGGTGAGGGGAACCGCGCGCGCGAACCAGAGTCCCTGGAGGATGTAATTCCGGGCCAACGTCTGATCGCGTATCTCCACGAACTCCATGCAGAACCCCTGTGCTGGTTGCAGAAAACGACGCAATTTACCTATATTCACGAAAGCAATCGCTCCGAGCTTACCGTGCAATCCGGTTAGGCATTAGAGGCGGAAGAATCGTCAAGTTGGACCCTCCGAATGGACGAAACATGCTCTGAGAACAGTTCACCGCGTATCACGTCTCCGTGTGTGCGGTTGACTGTCCCCTGAGCCCAGGTGAGGCAGATATGGCAACAAGACGGTTCCTCCTCGGGGTATTTTTGGCGGTATTGGCCGTTCAGGTATCACCCGCGCAGATGCCAACGCCGCCGGATGCCCAACCCGGACGGGAAATCATTCCCCAGATTTCGCCGACGACGATGCCGGAATCGGCTTCTCCGCACAGCGCGACTGACACTTTGACGGCTCCGGCGACTTTGCCCACTGCGACAGCGTTCCCACCCGGAACCGTGTGTAGCCCGTGGGCGGGGGGCATGCCAGCGGGTTCCGCCTGCGATGGCCCCGTGGGGGCGAATGGACCGCTTACATATGAATTGTACGGGATCACCGGGCCATCGCTGCCCGTGGCTGGGGGGGATTTCGTGGGAGCGATCCGCACAGGTTGGGGAGTCGGCGGCGGAGCCCGCAGCCTGTGGTTCAACCCGACTGGCGATCGCGCATGGGTGCTGGATCTCGGGTTGTCGTACTACTACAACCCTGGACGGTCGCAACGCATCTACGATGTCTACACTCCCAGTCCAGCCGACACGCAAACAGGGAATCCCACCGCGCCGGATGCGTTGCATCCGTACTCCATTCGCGGTTTGTACCGGACCAGTTTCAACTTTGCCCTGGGCCGAGATTGGTATCTTTCCGGCCCTGCATTCCTGGGGGCCGCTCAGGGGCAAAACTGGCGGGTTGGGGCGGAAGTCGGTGGACGATGGGGTACGGCTCACGTCGATTTGATTCCCGTGGAAGATAATACGAGCTATCTCCGCAAACATGATGTCTACCACGGTGTATTCATCGACGTGCATGGGGATTATGAACGAGAGATCGGAACCTGCATTGTCTTCGCCGGATTACGGGCTCAGTGGGGGTACAACTGGATGGATTTGATGCCGCCACAAGATGGCGATCTCCAGGATGTCAACTTTCTGATGACCTTCGGGATTCGGTATTGATGATTGGTCAGAAAGATTGGGACGAGAAGGAACCGAGGCTGGTCGCCCGACCGGCCTCGTGCGATTTTCCGCAGGGCCAGTGCGAGAAGGACGGCTTCCCAACGGATTTCATCCGCCGCTGGGTGGCCGTTTCATCGTATCTGGTCCTTTGCCGAACAGTTTTTGATACTTTCCGCCGTCCCCTTTGACATACTTCGTGAACCCGAGTTTTTCGAGGTTGCCATCGGACGTTTTGGATTTCCCCTGGCTGTCCGTCCAACTTTTCGGCGCGTTCGGAGTACCGAAGACGCGGCGCACGGGGTCGCCTGTTTCGGGATGCTCAGTCAGCGGTTCATCTCGCATTCCCTGGAGAATTTCAAAGGTATCGCCCCCGCTGCCATCCGGCAGAATCACTTCATAAACATAAAGCGGCATGACTCGATCCTCAGAAATGGGTTATACTCGCATGGACCGAAAGCCTGATCCTGTCGGTCGGCATCATTCCGAGTATAACCCCTTCACTCGTATTTTACCGTTCCGATAGTTCCGCGCGGATGGTTTCGAGCAGTTGCTTCGTGAGTCGAATGCCTTCCGCCGGGGAATGCTTGCTTCCTTCGTACTCGATGCCGATGAAACCTCGGTACTTGTGTTTCTTAACCACGATGTCGAGCATCTTGCGGTAGTCGATCCCGGTTTCATTCCCTTTGTCGTCGAAACTGTGCGACTTGGCCGAGACACCCTTGGCAAAGGGCATCAATTCATCGACACCTTTATATTTGTCGTAGGATTCCGAACCCGAGATGCGGAAGTTGCCGAAGTCGGGCAGCGTCCCACAGTTCTTGTGGCCCACGGCTTTCATCACACCGGCCAGCCATTCACCGTTGGACGAGAGTCCACCGTGGTTCTCGACGATGACCGCGATGCCCAACGGTTCGCACAGTTCGGTTAACTTCCGCAAACCATCGGCCGCCAGTTTTTGGGTTTCGGCAAATCCTTTGTTCCAGTCGCTCGCCGCGTTGACTCGGATCGCATGGCAACCGAGGAACTTGGCCCACTCCGCCCAGCGTTTATGATTAGCGACGGCTTGGGTACGTTTGGTGTCTGACGGATCACCGAGGTTCCCCTCACCATCGCACATGATGAGTACGCTGGTGACACCGTGATTGTCCGCGACTTTCTTCAGTTCCTTCAGGTAGGCATCGTCGTTCTTCTTGGCTTTGTAGAACTGATTGACGTATTCAATCGCGTTGATGCCGAACTGCTGATGCGCAATTTCCGCGAACTGGAGCGGGTCGAGTTTCTCGACACCCGGCCGACCAAAAAAGTTTCGGTTCAGCGACCATTGTGCGAGCGAGATTTGGAAGAGTTTGTCTTTGCCTGTTTTGTTATCCGCCCGTCCAAGGCTCGGAAGTAGGGCGGCAGCACCAAGTCCGGTGGCCTGGATCAGGAACTGGCGGCGGTCGAACGATGCGAACATGTGAATGTCCTTACAAGGATATCAGGTGCCTAACGGAGCAGGGAATGCTCAGGAATTGTAGGTGGATGGGCAGGCGGGGGCAGGTGAGAATGGTAAGAAAACACCCCCTCACCGGAGGGGGTGTTTTCTGATGGCTTGTATTGAAGCGCTTACTGACCGGGTTGAACCATGTATCCGGGGTTATGCGGGAAGTACGGGTTCATCATGGCGCCACCCACACCCGGAGGGGCCATGTAGGGAGAACCCAACGGCGCGGGTGTCATGAAGTGGGCGTTGTACGGCCAGTACAGATACCACGGAGCCGCTTGGAACGTCGGTACGGGGCGGTTGTGGAACATGTACGACAAAAACCCTTCGTTCGGGTATTGTCCATGTTGGCCCGCCCCGAATGGGGAAGATCCGCCGCCCGCCATTGCTGAGGTCGCGGTCAGGGTCAAGAGAGCAAAGGCGGTGAACAGTAGCTTTTTCATGTCACTTCTCGGCGATTCGATCCTTGAAAATTGGGGCGCTACTCCCTGCGAGTACGCACCGAAAAGACACACCGAAACAATGCCTGATTCCTGAAGATGATGCCAGCAAGTCCAGGCGAAATCTTAGCTCCTGGCCCGACCCGGCAACGGAATAACCGCTCCAGTTGCCGAGTCGGGCAGAATCAATACGGTTTATCGTTCCCGACGGGGGAAGCTGGTTTGCAGCAATTCGGGGTTAGTAGAAGTTGAGGCTACTGGTTTTTCCAATAATTTCGGTGCCGCAGGTTGGGCCGGTGCGGCTTGGGGTGCCGTGGGAGCAGGACTGTTGCACTGCTGACATCCCGTAGAACCTGTACTATCAAAGCAGCACCCCGAACCGTGCTTATGCGCACCGGGGAAGAGGCGATGGAAGACATTGCGGAACGTATGCCGCGAATATTCCCCCCACCCCCCGTGGCCACAGTGTGAACAATGGCCCTTCAGTCGATCGAACAAACCGCCACAGCCCCAACAACGGTCCCGTAATCCCAAGCCGTTGAAGAGTTGATGCCGTTCATGGGCATACCAGGAAGGACCAGTGTACTTCAGATCCGCGGTCCAGTCGCCATAAGGTTGGAATGGGTAGTAACCCATGTATGGACCATAGTTAAATAATGGCCCGTGCTGGTGAATGCGACCAAACAAGCCCATGCACACACCACATCCGCCGATGTGCTTGCTACCCCAGAACGCATTCGTCGGCGCGGCACCGGGACCGAGCGTTCCGAAACCGCCACCACAACGACCGCCAGCACATTGTGCCTGAGCGGAGGTTCCACCGAGTAAGGCCGCAGGCAGCGCCAGCATCCCGACGAGGAGAAGTCGATTCATGGTCACGAATCCATTTCGGTTGACCCCGAACCGCGGCCGACTCCCGACCGCATCCCCTGTCCGGGCACCGAAAAGATGCCGGATAAACCGCGAACTGCCAACGAAATTGCCGTGAAGAACCTCACGAGAAAGGCATCATCTCACCGCGATTTCCGCACATCCTGCGAAACGCACGACATCGGCGAGACTGGTACAGAACACACGGTTTCACGAACCGGAACGATGCGACTGAATCGTCAGCAGTTCCGTAGCCGTTACACCTAGACTTCCCGGTAAACGGCCACCTGGGGTGGGATTGTGGCTATCGCTGCCAGCGGTCATCAGGAAACCGTACCGTGCGGCCAACGTGAGGAGACGTTGCGTGCGTCCCGGAGTCGCGGCAGGGAAGCGGACTTCGATTCCATCGAGTCCGTAGGCTCGCAGTGTGTCGAATTCTGTTTCGACAAAAGATTCTGGTGGATGGGCCAAACTCGAAATTCCCCCGGCTGCTCGGATGGCGGCGATGGCGGTTTCTGCTGGGATCAACTGCTTCGGTAACACTTGCGGTGTGATCGGATGCAAGAATCGGACGAACGCTTCCTGTTCCTGTTTGGCCACTCCCGTTTGAATCAGTAGGCGGGCCACATGCCGCCGCCCCAGGCTGGCCGTTCCCGCTTCGATCAGGGCCGCCAATCCCGCATCCTGTGCGGGTTGCAACTCGGGGATTTTTTGCAGATAGTCACGGAATCGTTCGCGACGACTTTGGCAGACGGCATTCAAGAGTTGCTGAAACTCGGAAACATCCGTGCGAACAAACAATCCGAGAATGTGGATTTCCCGCCCCGCAAAGGATGCCGAGATTTCCACACCCGGAATGATGGTGAGTCGGTGGGAAGATAGCCCCTGGGTTGCTTGTCGAGCGGGTTCCACTCCGGCGAGGGTATCGTGATCCGTGATTGCCAGTGCCCGCAATTTGGCCCGTGACGCGGCCTGCACCAGCTGCGAAGGTGTGGCATCGCCATCGCTGGCTGTGGTATGGGTATGCAGATCGGCGACGATCGGCGCAACCCGTTCCGCCGCCTGACGGCAAAGCCGGGTAAAGGGAGAACCTCGGGGCATGTGGGGCCGTGTGGGAAAAAAGATTAACTGGTGGCCGTGGGCGAAGTGGTGGTCGGTTCCTCGCGCCCCTTGGCGACCTTGTCGAGGATCCCGTTGACGAATCCGCTGGAGTCTTCGCTCCCAAAACGGCGGGCAAGTTCAATCGCTTCGTTGATGACGACTGCGATGGGGGTTTGTTCGGGGTTGTGCAGCAGTTCGTAGGTGCCGATCCGTAAGACGTTGCGATCGGCTGGCATCATCCGCATCAGTCGCCAGTTCTGGGCTGTTTCCGTGAGTAGTTTGTCGATGGTGGACAGATGTTCGAGTACGCCATCGTACAAATTCATGCAGAAGTCGATCGCATCCGCGTTTTTGAGGCGTTCCCGCGCGAAGGTGAGGAGGTCACGCCGTCTCACGAGAATCTTGTTCTGATCGCGTTGGAATAACAGTTGCAAAGCCACTTCACGGGCGCGAGAACGGTTCGACATCGTGGGCCGGTCCTGGGTGAGAGATTCACGACAGAAGCTATCCTAGCACCCAGAATAGATTTTGTGGACTGCCAGTTTCGATTGCGGGATCAACCGCCCGCGTTGACGGGTTGTTCAGCCGTCTTGCGGAAGCTGGTCATATCGTGCCGACGAATCACCACACCTGTGCCGGTTCCATCGTTGGCCATCGTGTAGACTCCGAACTTGCCCGTCGTGGTTTCCGCGACATAGAGGGCCGATTGCCCCTGACTGACCCACCCGGACACCATCATGAAGTGGACATCTTGCCGCGGAGGCACACCAAACTCCGCCACGAGATCGACTTCCGACCAACCGACGATTTTGCCGGCGTTCTTGTCGATGACGGTGCCGAGTAGTTTACCCGAACGATAATCGAGCATCCAGACACCATCCATCGGGACACGGGGATTGATGGTGACGGCCCCCGTGGTCATGACGTAATCCTGGTAGCGATCGCTGGAGGCAGCCCCGGCGATCCGCGGTTGGCCGAGATAAAACATCGCGGCCACTGCGCCAAAGACGACGCCTATCGCCAACCAACCGAGGTGACTCGGAACTTTCATTGTCTTTCTCCCGCCGAATCTGGTGGAACCCTGCTGGTGCCCGGCGGCGGGAGTGTACCTTCCCGATTGGTGGTGTCTACATCAGTTTCCGTTATTCCGCGATCAGATCACCTGCCCGAGCCGTCCCGGACGGTCGCCAAACGGTGACTTCATCGACGCGATCCGAAATGAACTTCACGGAACCATCACCGTACAGCGCGTTGACCCCACCCGTGTGGCGACTGCGGGCAGCGATGTTGACTGGGCTACCTGTACCAACACAGGGGGCTTGTACGGGTGATGGGCTTTCACAGTAGCTTGAGGGAAGGATGTCTGGATTTGAGGTGTTCGGGCGATAGTAGGTACTCAGCGCTGCGGAGGAGGACCACCAGGCAAAACCACGGGCATCTAGGCTGACTTTACCTGTGATCACTTCGGACATGATGACCGTGTTACTCAATCCATCCGTGACCGCAATCAATGGTGAAACAATGCGGGCAAGAAATGCACCATTTGGCGAAGTATCGGAGATACTATTACTATTAATCCCACCCGCACTAATTAGGTAGTTATATTTTCTACCTCCACTCCATTGGGCGGGAGCCGTATCGCTGGGGCAGCGGAAAACATTATATTGGAGTGATGTCACATTTGTCGTGTTCGGAGAACTGGAATAACGTGGAGAATCCACGCCCGTGGAAGCACCATAGTTCTGATACAGATTATATGCAGCTTGTTGTTCGATATGAGGCAACAATGGTAATACCCATGTCCCCCAACATCATGTGCCCAGATCTGTCCCTGGGCTAAGCTTTGGACTGTAGGCAATCGGCAACCCCATCATTGCATCCGCATGGCTGTGCATACCCAGGCCGAGTTGTTTGAGATTGTTTTGGCATTTCGTGCGGGCGGCTGCTTCCCGAACCTTCTGGACTGCCGGTAGTAGCAATCCGATCAAGACGGCAATAATCGCAATGACGACTAACAACTCGATGAGTGTAAAACCAGATCGTACAGACCGAGGCACTGTCATTGGTCAACTCCATACAGGTTATGATGCTGCAAAACAGGAATCACGAAAGATTACGGCTTCAGATCAAAGTTGATCGGTTCGGATTGCGTGGATGATACTTCTGCTGTCAATTCCGATTGTGTGTTATACTTGGCCGGTAAATTCTTGCTGGTAGGGGACAGTTTCTTCTCTTCCACGGGAGTGCCAGGTGCCACGTCTTCTGCGGGTTTGGGAGCGTTGGCATCTAATGACGTAATGCGCACCCGATATTTCCCAGGTAACAGCCCACCCAATCCGGTGACGGTGTATGCTCCATTTTGAATGGGGGCGCTCTCATTGCAGGTGGGTTGATCTGGCAAAGATTCAAATTGAATCATTCCTGCAGGTAGCGGTTTACCATCGAATGTTACGATACCGTGGATTTCACGACGGGGGCTTTCGGGGCCACACCCGATCATACAGGCCAGACTGAAAAGCAGACCCATGCGTGGTAATGAGAACTGTGCCAAAAGAAACTCCTTACTATATGATTATGAGATTACGGTGGGATAGATCATGACCAAGGCGAGTTCTGCTGTAAACACACAACCCCATAG
>JAIXLE010000066.1 GCA_026931725.1 Bacteroidales bacterium | reverse complement strand
CACGGGGGGAATGCTCCTGGATGTCGGACATGCGGTACGGCGCACGCTGGAGCGGTTCAACATGCCGACGGCTCCGGTCACGGCGTTCCTTTTCGCGGGTGCCCCCGAAGACCCCTCTGGCCCGCCGTTGGAAGCCGCGAACGTCATGGCGACCCTGACGGAATTGAATCATTACGCGGACCCCGACATCACATTCACGGCACGATACGGCGGCCCCGATGGCCCCAGCGTCGAAACGCATGGGTTGCCGTTCCAGGCGTGTTATCTCTTGCCGATGCCAGAGCGTTCGTCTGAAGCGTTCCGCGATTGTTTATCGCACCTCGCGGCTTACATGGCTCACGATTTGACAACCCCGCTGGGAACGGGACTCGAACAGATTCGCCAGCAGCAACCGCCACCAGGGCGGACACCGTTTCGCGGGTTCGGGACGTTCGGGGTCTGGTATCCACGCGGATTGCTACTACGCTCCGCGGCACGCCAACTCTGCGTGCATATGATCCGAGAATGGGTCGGCCCGCTGCCCCCGACACCGCCGCCCGAAGCCGTGGCCATTCTGAATCGCATTCTCGCGGACACACGGTTGACTCCAGAATCCCTTCAGGAATTCATTGCGTGTGAGTCCGCGACCTCGCAAGAAGGTAACCCCGTCGAGCGCATTGGCCAATGGGTCCAATCGCTGGCAGGGCACGCGGAGTCGGCGAGTCGGCGACCGGACCCGTTCAGCTGGGCCGTGGCGACCTGGGATCAAACCCGCGATTGGATCGGCTTGGAACCCACAACCGAAACCGATAGCCCGTTCCGCCGGGGGCGACTGAGCCGCGCGTTCGATCAGGGGGTACGCGGTGCCGTTGAAGCCTGGCAGAACGAATTCACCGAGCAGTTGCGCCCCTTGGATGATATTCCTGGCACCCGCGTTGCCGCGACGGAAGCCATTTACGGCCAACTGATGGGTGCCTGCCTCGCCGCCGTGGGGACGTTTGAAACGCAATTGGTCACATTGGCTCAGACCCGCCAAGCGGCTCGGATGGATGTCCAATCCGCGCTGGAATCGTGCCAGAATGCCAGCGAATCGGCGGGAGGGTTTAGCCTTTTCGGCGGACGCACGGGCCGCAGTCTGCACAAATTCGCGGACAAACTGCGGATCCTCGTGGAACTGCGTGTCCGCGAAGACCTCACCAGCGCGATGGTCGGGTTCTATCGGCGTCTCCGCACGACGTTTGAAGATCGCCTCCGCGACTTGGCGGATACCCGCGAACGCATTGCGGCCATGACGGATGTGTTGGCAACGCCAGTCCATCTGTCCACACCGGGAATCTCCTCAACCCCCGGTCCCGTGGCTCTGGCTGATGAAGCCGAAGAAGCCATGCACATGACCTTACGGGGATCGAACACGATTCGGGTCGTACTGCCTCATGGCGAGGATCATCTCGATCGCTGCGCGGCGCAAATGCTGACCACAATTCCACGGGAAGAGTATCTGCGATTGGAACAGGCACTGACCAAGTTGGTCGTGGAACCGCGTGGCGGACTCGTGGGACTCTGTAAAACCTCTTCCGATCTGGTGCGGAGTCTGGGGGCTCCCCTGGTCGAGCAGGCCACGGCGTTCCTGGGGAACTTATTACCGGCACAGGACGTGACCCAAGTGGAACTGTCCTCCGCACATGGTGCCACCGCGGACCTGGAACGGCGGATCACCAGTTACGCCCGTGCGGCGGAACCCTTGGTCGGCGGCCCAGTCGGTGATGAACGCACCTTCGTCGTGCTGCCGGAGAGCGCACCCGGCCAGCAGTACGCGGACGTGGTCATGCGGGTACTGCCGAAAGCGAAAACAGTCCCCGTGCGAGGCGCGGGAACGGATTTGTTATTCTGCCGAGAACAGAGCCCCTTACGCCACGCGGATTTAGCGAGACTTCTCGAACCGTGCTGGGAAGCCTATCAAGCCGCCCTGGCTTCCCCCGAAACCAACCCACACTCCCGCTTCGACGTGGATGCCTGGATTCCCCTGATGGAGTAACCAGGAACGTGTTTCCGGCGCATTCTGGGCGAGGTTCTCACCCGTTCCGCTTCCAGCTCGCGGCTTCCTCGCCGTCGAGTCGCAGCGTCAGACACTTCGCGCTGCCGCCCGCTTTGAGAAATTCATCCAACTCCACTTCGATCGACTGATACCCCGCCTCGCGGAGGGTCACTGCCAACTGGGGGCAGCGACTATTGTGTACTACCGTATTTCCGACCACCACGGCGTTACAGCCGAACCGATGGGCCTCGACTTCCACCACGGGAATCAGTCGGGGGATGTGCGTTTCCAACACACGCCGACCATACGCATCGAACGCCTCGGGAAAGTAGAGCGCGACATCGGGAGCTAGGGGGCAGAAGCAGGTATCCAGGTGGTAAAATCGCGGATTCACCAGCTCCAAAGGAAGGCAGCGCACGCCCCAATGCTCGCCGACCCATTGATGGGCTGCCGCATCGGAGCGTTGCCGATACCCAGCAAACAGCGTCTCACCGCAGAACAGGGCATCCCCGGCTCCTTCATGGAACATTTCATTCGGTAGATGCTCGACCGTGAAGCCGTGTTCCGCGAACCACGCATCAAACACCGGCGATTCGCGGGCTCGGACATCATGTTTGAATCGGCTACTCAGGAAGCGATTGTGGAACATCAAGCCCGCGTTCGCGGTGAACACCAGATCGGGTAACCCCGGTTGCGGAGTCAACTCCTGAACGTCCACACCCAGGCCGACGAGCGTGGCCCGGAGCGTTTCCCATTGTCGGATCGCCAGTTCGCGCTCGGCTCCGTGCGAGCGGTTCATCCAGGGGTTGATTTCATATTCAATCCCATAATGCGTCGGCGGGCACATCAGGATACGCGGCCGTGTTGGTGTCGATGGGGGCATTCGACTCAACCCTCTTGGGAAGTGGTGACAGGCCTATTGTACACCGGACAACCCCGGCGCAAGGGGAACCACCCCGGAGGAACCGGGATGGACAGGGCCAACAGTCAAAGTGTCAGACCGGATCGCGTTTTTCGTAGTCCGCACGGTAGATGGGACGGCCTTCCTTGCGGAACTTCCGTTCAAAGTTCGTCAGGTAGTCCATGTCGTGTTCGGGCGGTTTCTCCGGTGGCGGCGGCAGTCGGTGGAACTGCGGAATCGCGGCCAGGGTGCCCGTGACCCACTCGAAATAATCGGCCACATCCGAAACGAAGTGCAGCGTACCGCCAGGAGCCAGCACGGTCAGTACGCTGGCGGCGAACTCGGGGGTGAACAGCAATCGTTTCTTATGTCGGGTCTTCCACCACGGATCGGGGAAGTAGACATGCACATCGGCGACCGAACCCGGTCGGACATACCGCGTGAGGACCGCTTTCGCATTGGCACACGCCGTCTTGGCGTTCGGCAAACCGCGTACCGCGATCCGGGTGGCCGCGTAAAGCTGATACTTACGGACAATCTCGATGCCGAAGTAGTTCCGATCCGGGTGCGCGGAGGCCGTGGACACCAGGAACAACCCCTTGCCGAAACCGACTTCGATTTCGACGGGGTGGTTGTTCCCAAAGAGTGCTGCCCAATCCAGAAACTCCGGGGCCGGGGCATCGGGTTCGGGTGGGCGATGCGGTGAGGCGGCGGGCAGGTCGAGCTGGTACGGAGCCAGTTCGTCGGCCGTGAGCCGGCGGGGCTTACGCACCGGAGAGATCCTCCCATTGGCCGAGCGCCACGCCGATGACATCAGTATGGAACGCTAACTGGCCATCGACATAACCCTGGACGTTGAACTGGGTCATCCGTGCCCGGACGCGGTTTCCCTTCCCGACGAGGACGAGCCGTTCTCCCGGACGCACCGCACGACGGTAGCGAGTATTTTCAATACCGCCCAGCCCCATCAGTGATCCCGCAGGATGAATTCCGTGCGAGAGCGTGTAGTAGCAGCACAGTTGCGCCGCGGCTTCGCACATGAGGACACCAGGAAACAGCGGGTGGCCCGGAAAGTGTCCGGGTACCCAGAATTCATCGGTCGGTACATCTTTGTAGCCGATGACGATGTGTTTCTCCGGGTCAATATGCACAACCGCGCTCACCATCTCCATCGGGGGCCGGTGCGGGAGGATTTTGCGGATCGCCTCTCGATCCGCGACCATCCGAGTCAGGTCGATTTCCGCGAGGTTCACATGCGGTTCAGGTACGGGCATGAATCCTTCCTCAACTCACCACATTGAGAATTTGTGTCAGGTCGGTCAGAAGCACATCTGGCCGTTGTTGGGGATCTTTTAACTGATCCGGTGTCGCGTGCAAAGAGTTCTTGTCTCCGGCGAACAGAGCCGTTCGCATCCCGGCCCGTTTCGCGGGGACGATGTCACGGGCGATGTGCGACCCGACGTGCAGCACCTCTTGCGGTGCGATGTTCCGCTCGCGGAGGGCTTCTAAAGCCGCCTCGAAGAGTAACCCGTTGGGTTTCTTGACTTTGTGAGCAGCCGACAGGATACGGAGTTTTGCCGGGAAGACCGCATCGATGTCGAAACTCGGATCCTCGGGCCGCATCGCTTTGACGATCTGAGCAGCCGTGAAGCACTGGCCATCGGCAAGCAACCCTTGCACCTTTCCGGCATCGGCGACGGAACGGAACGCCTCCACCGCACCGGGGTACGGGCCGGTGCCCTGAATACTCGCATGGAAGAAGTAGGCAATTTTCTGGATGAATTCGTTCAACGAACCGTAAATTCCGACATCGAACTGATAATCTTTTTGAAACAGCTTTTTGACAATGTCTTCCCAAATCCGTTCGCTGACGATCTCGCCACCGCCCGTGAGTCGTACCGTGGACAGAGCCCGATTGTACAACTCTTTCATGTACACGGCGGGCGCACCGGGTTTCCGGCTCATCGACTGCCACATCTTGAATTCCTGGATCGTTTTATCCAGGGCCGCGTCCATCACGAAGTCCAGCGGATGTTCAAACTGCAATTCCCCGGCCGGAATCGACAACAGCGTGCCGTAAACATTCCACATCACGGCTTTGACCGGCAATCGCGTCAGGTGTGGCCGCGCTTTGGGCGGGTCCAGGACGGGCGCGGTGGGCCACGGTAGCCCGCGATTTGGCAAGTAGCTTACGGCGTACTGCTCCAGTGTCAGTGGCATGAGCAATCCAGGGCGATCAGACACGGCGAAAGGGACGGTGGCTCTCCAAAACGCTAAACTATTCACCGGCGTTCCCGGATTCAAGCAGGGCCGCGATCACGGTTGCAGAACGTGCCCCGGTGGCCCACAGATGGAACCGTCTGGCATCCGGGCTGATGGGTTCCAGGTCGATCCGCAGGTGGTCTTCGGGCAAGGCCGATGCCACTTTTTCGGCCCATTCGATGATACAAACCCCGTCGCCGTGCAGGTATTCGTCGCTGCCGAGATCCAAAAACTCCCGCGAACCGGAGAGACGGTACGCATCGAAGTGGTAGATCGGCAGGCGAGCCGGGTATTCTTGAATCAGGACGAATGTCGGGCTGTTCACGGCGGCGGGGTTGCGCACGTCGAGCCCTTCGGCAATCGCGCGGGTGAGATGCGTTTTGCCGGCTCCGAGCGGTCCATTCAACGCCACCACGGCACCGGGGAACAGGACACGGCCCAACCGGCGGCCAAAATCTTCCGTCGCGGCCAGATCGGGGATGTCAAATGTAGAGATAGAAGTCGGCAGGTTCATGGTCTGTTACTCCCATGATCCGCGGAGCAGATAGGCGAACCGACCCCGCCAGTGACGCGGCACCGGGGCGGTCAGGGTGATCGGGTGAGTCTGCGTCGGATGCAAGAATGTCAGACTGTGTGCGTGCAAGGCGATCGCATGGCCGAGTTTGTGGGGGGAGCCGTATTTTGCGTCGCCGTGAATCGAAAAACCTCGGCTAGCGAGTTGCACGCGGAGTTGATGTTTCCGTCCGGTGTGGGGCCGCAGTTCGAGCCAAGTCATGCCGCCGTGCCGGGCACGCACGGTGTACAGTAACCGGGCCAGTTTTGCGCCGGGGGTGTGCGGCGGCACCACGATCACCCGATGGTTGGCATCATCGTGCCAGAGCCAGTCTTCCAGTGACCCGGTATCGTTCGGCATCTCCCGATCGACCACGGCCCAGTAGACTTTCTCGATCGCCCCGGCCCGGAACTGCTCGGACAGTCGCGCCGCCGCCTTGCTGGTGCGAGCGAATAACAGGCACCCGCTCACCGGCTTGTCGAGGCGATGCACCACGCCGAGGAACACATTCCCCGGTTTGTCGTACTTCTCTTTGAGATACGCTTTCGCCAACTGGTCGAGGGTCTGTTCGTCTCCCTCCGCGTGCGTGGTGGACCAGCCCGCGGGTTTGTCGAGCGCGAGACAATGGTTGTCCTCGTAGAGGACGTTCAGCAGGTCGGCGTAGGAACTCATCCTCGTAGTGTACAATACCCAGGCCGTTGCCGCACGCCGAGGAGGTGTTCCGATGCCGCTGCGCGATCATTTTCATTACCCGACGAACAGGCGGGCACGCTGGGATGCCATTCATGGTGTCTGGCCCGCGAGCATCACCGCAGCACTCAATCGCATTCTCCCGCCACGGTATGCTGCGGGGCCGTGTATCTACGTTGGTAGCCTGCTGGAAATCGACGTGGCCACGTTTGAAACGGATGAAGAAAACGAACCCGTTTCCACCACAGAGTCAGGCCGCGTGGCAACTCTGGCTTGGGCTCCTCCGGCACCGTCCCTCACCGTGCCCGCGGACTGGTCAGCGGTCGATACTTATGAAATTCGCGTTTACGATACCAAAGAGGAACGAGAACTCGTTGCCGCCATTGAGTTGGTCCGTCCATCGAACAAAGACCGACCCACAACCCGCGAGTTGTTCACCGCGAAGTGTGCGGGGTTGCTCCAGGCGGGGGTGTCGGTCACGATCATCGACGTGGTGACGAACCGGGAGGCGAACCTGTACGCGGAACTGCTGGAAGCCATCGGTCAGGCGGACCCGGCGATTACGGCACCGCCCCAACCGATCTACGCGGTGGCGTGCCGGGCACGGGCCGCGCAACGGGGGCAGGCGCTGGAAACCTGGTACTACCCGCTCCGCGTGGGCGACCCACTGCCGATTCTGCCGATCTGGTTGACCGATCGCCTCGCCGTGCCGTTGGAACTCGAACCGATCTACACCGAAACGCTACACGCCCTTCGGATTCGGTAATGGGGGCCAGCGCTTGGCATCACCGAGAGCGGTTGCGATCCGCTTGGCCACGGGGAACAACCGTTCTTCCGTCCCACATCCGCCGACGAGTTGCACCGCGAGCGGCATTCCATCCTCCGTGTGATCGAACGGTAGCGAGAGGACGGGGAAGCCCAAAAAGCTCCACGGGGCGTTGAGGGCCGCATTGCCGGTGGTTTCCGGGGTCGGGGCCGGTCCCGTCGCCGCGGGCACGAGCAGAGTTCGGGGCGAACGCCGATGCTGAAATTCGGCCCGCAACTCATCGCGTAAACGGGTCGCCTGGTAGAACGCGGCCCCGGTGATCGCCAATCCTTCTTCGACCAACTCGGTGATCCGCGGTGGATAGTCTTCTGGTCGTTCCCGCAACCGGGCCGCATGGTAGGCGGCGGCTTCGCACGCCATGATGGCCTTGTGGGCGGTCGGAATCTCTCCGAAGGCGGGAGGCAGAGTGAGCGACGGAAACGTGAACGGTTCGCCAGAAGAGGCCAGCCGATCGGGAAGTTGAACGAACCGTTCCAACAGAGCCGTTTCGGTGCGTGTGATGAAGAAATCCGCTGTCAGTTCGAGCGGGAGGCTCTCGCGGTTGGAGAACGATTCTTCAGATGGCCGTGCGTCGATGCGTCCGGGTGGACAGGCAATTGTACGATAGACATATTCCAAATCTTGCACGCAATTCGCCATCACGCCGACATGGTCCAAGCTGGGGGCGAGAGGCAACACCCCCTCGACGCTGACATGGCCCCAGGTCGGTTTCAAGCTGTAGACACCGCAGAAACTCGCGGGCCGGGTGATGGAACCGCCGGTCTGGGTGCCGAGTGTGGCGAGTGCCATGCCACAGGCGACCGCAGCGGCGCTCCCACTGCTACTGCCGCCGGGGGTGCGGTGGAGGTTCCACGGGTTCCGCGTCGGCGACGGGTCCAGGTAGGCGTAAGCCGTCGTGACGGTCTTGCCGAGGATGATCGCCCCGGCTGCGCGTAACCGTTTCACGCAAGCCGCATCCTGGCGAGCCACGCTGTTGGCCCAGAGTTTGGACCCGCACGCGGTCGGCATGTCGAACACGTCGATGATGTCCTTGATGCCGATGGGGATACCGTGAAGCGGGCCGCGATACTGGCCGCGTTGCAATTCTTCGGTGAGTTGGGCTGCTTCTCGCCGGGCTCGACCGCGATCGAGGTAGGCCCAGGCACGCACACTCGGTTCGTAGGCGTCGATCCGAGCGAGGCACTGTTCGAGCAGATCACTGGGTGTGAGTTCCCCCGCGCGAATGCGTGGTGCCGCTTCCCAAATTGTGTGGGGCATGGTTCCGAGTTCCGCTGACTGTCCACTGCTCATTGCTGACTGTCCATTGCTCACTGTCCATTGCTCATTGCTGACTGTCCATTGCTCACTGTCCATTGCTCACTGTCCACTGTCCACTGTCCACTGTCCACTGCTGACGGTCTGAACCTGCGTTGGCGGTGTATCTCGATATAGTATCGTGAGTGGGCCAAGT
>JAIXLE010000108.1 GCA_026931725.1 Bacteroidales bacterium | reverse complement strand
ACCCGGTCCAGCGAAAGGCGAATCCCTGGGTATAAATCCACCCACCGGATGCCTAACTTCCTCCGCGAACCCCTCAGTATTTGGCCAATCGACGACCTTCACGGCCACGGTTAGCGTGACCGCCCCGGGGGCAGGTTCGCCGAGCGGGGCCGTGACATTCTACGATGGAGCTACCGTTCTGGGGACCACCGCACTCTCCGGCGGCACGGCGACATTCAGCCTGGATTCCCTGGATGTGAATAACCACTCCATCACTGCGGAATACAACGGCGATGGGAGCTTTCATACATCCATATCTACGGCCACCACACAAACCGTCTCACCGGCCCAACTCACAGTGACGGTTGCCAGCCTTGCCGGGGTATCTGGCTCTCCGTTACCAGCGTTTACATATACGGTTAATGGATTGGTCAATGGCGACCCAGAAGCCGTTGTATCAGGAATAAACCTAACCTCTCCCGCAACTCCGATCAGTTTGCCAGGAACCTATCCGATCATCGCCCGTGGTGGGATGGCCTCGAACTATGCGATCACCTATGTCGATGGCACACTCACATTGACCGCGGCTCCACCTCCCACAGCACAGACCGCCGTGAGCGGTTCCAATGGTTCCGTGCAAGTGTTGGCCCCAGATGGCTCGGTGGCGTATACGTTCACCCCCTTCGCGGGGGCACGGGTGCTGTACGAACAGCTGTAACCGAGAATGGCCATGTGATCGTTGGGACGGGACCGGGTGTCACGAATGCAATTCAGGTGATCGATCCACAAACTCAAGCCGTGCTATTCGATCTCAACCCCTTTGAGACGACCTTTACAGGCGGTGTCTTCGTCTCCAGCGGCGATCTGTTGGGGCTGGGTTCTCCGCAAGTCATTGTGTCCCCGGATCAGGGCGGTGGACCACGGGTCCAAATCCGGGACGGTCAGACCGGAGCGGTTCTGATGGACTTCTTCGGCATCGACGATCCGAACTTCCGAGGGGGCGTGCAAACGGCGATCGCGGATGTGACGGGGGATCACATCCCCGATTTGATTGTGGCGGCTGGGATGGGCGGTGGACCGCGGGTGACGGTGTATGATGGTGCGGCTCTGCGAGAGCAGCGGCTCCAGGTGGTGGCGGATCTGTTTGTCTTCGAGGAGACACTGCGGAACGGTGTCTCTGTAACCGCCGGGGACGTAAACGGGGACGGCTACGCGGACTTGATTGTCGGCGGCGGCCCCGGCAGTGGACCACGGGTACTCGCCCTATCCGGGCATGATTTGACCTTGGGGGTGTCTCAACCCACGGTGCTGGCGAATTTCTTTGCAGGCGATCTGAACAGCCGCAGTGGGATACGATTGACAGTAAAAGACCTGGACGGGGATGCCTATGCCGATCTGCTGACGGCCCCTGGACCAGGTGGCGGTACGCAAGTGACGGCCTATGCGGGTAAGGATATTTCCCCGGATGGCACCCCGCCGGAGCTGTTTCATTATGATGGGGATGCCGACAGCTTCGATGGGATATTCATCGGGTAAGCATGGTCTGAGATTGCGACATCTTCCCCATCAAAGTCAGATTACCCCTGTTCCTCCGAACCGCCCAAGTGATGGTGAGGATGAACAGGCGCAGACGGGGTCATCTCATCACATTGTGGATACCGAGGACATCTTCGGCATCTAATCATCCACGGAATAGTGGACCGCGGGAGTCACGATGGCGGCGAGTCGGTCGATGGTGGCGATCGCGTCCCGCATCCGCGCGGTTTCAGCCGTGTGCGTCATGATGACCAACGGCACAACCTGTTCCGGGTGGCCCTCGACGGCTTCATGCTGAATCACGGAGGAAATGCTAATCTCCTGATCGGCGAGTGCCTGACAGACATCAGCCAACACGCCGGGGAGATCGCGGACAAGCAGCCGAAGGTAAAAGCGACTACGGACCTTGTCGGATGGGACCACGGAAAACCGCGATGTCCCACCGGACCATAGATTCGCCACCGCGAATGTCTTCTGGGCACGTCCCACGGCCAGGTCAATCAGGTCCGCGACGACGGAACTGGCGGTGGCCATCATGCCCGCGCCCGGCCCCTGATAGAGTGTCTCACCGACGACATCCCCGACCACCTGAATGGCGTTGAACGCCCCGCGGACTTGGGCGAGCATGTCCGTTTTCCGCAGCAGCACCGGGGCGACGTGCAGGGCCACGGTCGGCGTGGGACTGTCCCGTTCCGCAGCCCACGCTTCCGCCAGGAGTTTGACCGTGTAACCGAGTTCATCGGCGTAGCGCACGTCCAAAGCGTCGATGGTGTCGATGCCGTGCCGTTCGATCTCCGCGGGTTGCGCGACGACCCCGAAGGCGATTTGCGCCAGGATGGCGAGTTTGTGGGCCGCGTCCGAGCCATCCACGTCTAATGTGGGGTCCGCTTCCGCGTAACCCAGTTTTTGAGCCTGTGCGAGGGCATCGGCGTAGCTCATCCCCTTCTCGCTCATCGCGGACAGGATGAAGTTCGAGGTGCCGTTGAGGATCCCTTGAATCGCCGTGACCTGGTTTGCAGCCAAGCTCTCGGCGAGGGCACGGATGATCGGAACCCCCCCGGCCACCGCGGCTTCAAAGCAGACCGTCCGTTCCGCTTGGCGAGCGGCGGCAAAAATTTCAGGACCGTGTGCGGCCAACAGAGCCTTATTCGCCGTGACCACATGCTTCCCCGCGGCGAGGGCATCTCGGACCACGGTTCGGGCGAGACTGGTGCCGCCGACGAGTTCCACAACAATCGGAATGGCCGGATCGCGCACGACCGCGGCGATGTCGGTGGTCACCATCTCCGCGGGCAGCGTGACGGCACGCGGTTTACTGGGGTCGCGCACTGCCACCCGGCGCAGCACCAGCGACCGCCCCGCGCGGGTCGCCAGTCGCTCCGATTCCTGCGTCAGCAACCGTGCCACTCCGCTGCCGACCGTCCCACAGCCGATCAGACCAATCCCGAGCGGTTCGGACATTCCCATCGCCTCCGATCCGACAACACATCCACAAACAAACTTCTTATGACCTGAACGGCCTCTTGTGCAGCCTGTTCCGATCGCCTTACCATTCCCAGTTCACGAAATAGGACATATTCGGGTCCGGGTTGGCAATCTCACAATAGAGCCACTGATGCTGGTCGTCCGCGAAATGCAGCATATTCCCCTTATAGGGAGTCGTGCGGCCATTCACACCCTTTGCTGTGGAAATCTGATACGACTTAAACGGATGTGTCTCGGGAAACAGAATCAGAATCGAAGAGTGCATACAATAGTTATCCATCTCGGCCCAATAATTGTGCTGGCGGAAGACGGCGTTTTTGAAAGTGGCCGAGACAACGCAATCGAAGGTGCCATCATCGGGAATATGCTTCACGTTCAGTTCCACACGTTTGGTGCGTTCCGTGGGTAGATCCGTAGTTGATGACGGGGCAAGAGAAAAGATGGTCGATCGCTCGGCCCTGGGTTCGACCACATTGAGGAAAAGATCATCCGACCGTGTGCGGAAGGTGAGCGGGTAAGTGTCCGCGTGGGTATCCTTGAACACGGATTGACGAATCTGAACCTGGACGAATCCGAGTTCCGACGATGCTTCAGCGGGAGTCTTTAACCCGCGCATATCCACAACGCGATCGCTGTAGAGTACCTGAAACGGAGTCAGATCGGGCGGCGGCAACGTGGGCACGAGTTGCGGTTCGACGCAATCCTGCCAGTTGGGTTTGGGCGGCTTGCTCAAGAGCGCCTTGACGCGGAGCGCGTTTTCCGTCTTGCGGTAGTTGAGTCGGGTTTCATCCGGTTGCGGATGCGCCCACCAGGTAGCCGGGGTCGCCCACACCGCCCCCGCCAGGAAGCCGAGCCCCAACAGCAACACGGTAGCGGGTTTACCCCGGCGTTTCACCAGTCGGCGCAGGCGATAGCGCCATTCCTGACGGCGGGAGCCGAGCGGTTCGCCCCGGAGCCAGCGTTCCAGATCCTCGGCCAGTTCCGCGGCGGAGGGGTAGCGGTCTTCGGGTGCCTTCCGCAGGCACTTCATTGTGATGTAGTTCAAATCCTGGTCGATTTTCGGATTGCGGGTGTTCGGCGGCGGGGGGTCAAAATCGCTGATCTGGCGAATGACATCAATAATCGTATCCCCCGCGAACGGCCGCTCGCCGGTCAGACATTCATACAGAATCACACCAAGCGACCAGACATCGGCTGGCGGGCCGACGAATTTCGCGCGCCCGGCGGCCTGTTCGGGTGCCATGTAGCTCGGGGTGCCCATCTGTGCCAGGGTCGCCGTCAGTTCGGAACTGAGCCGCTTGGCGATGCCGAAATCCGTGACTTTCGGCTGACCATCTTCCGTGAACAGAATGTTGGCGGGTTTCAAATCCCGATGCACGATGCCACGGGCATGGGCTTCCGCGATCCCTCGGCTAATGGCAATGAGCCAAGTCACGATGGTGCGGGGATCGAACGCGGTTTGCTGCCGCACACGATCCGTGAGATTGCCGCCGGGTAGGTACTCCATGATGAGGAAGGGGAGGTTATCTTGCCCGCCCAGATCGTAAATCTGCACGATGGCCGGATGCTTGAGTGTGGCCGCGACCTCGGCTTCCGAGAGAAACCGCATGAGCGTCAGGGGGCCAGCTCGCTCTTTATCCAAGATTGTCTTGATGGCGACGGGACGACCGAGTCCGCGTTGCAAGGCATGGTAGACGACCCCCATCCCCCCCCGGCCCAGCTCGCCGACGATGTTGTAACCCGAGATGGTGATGGTTCCCGAATGAGATTCACAAGGAACGCCCGCATCCGTGCTGGTAGCGGTGATGTCCTGACCCGTTGGAGTCGGAATGGCACCGGGAATCGGCATCGGATCATGGGGTTGATCTGTTACGGTAACCGGAGGCAGTTTATTCGCACCGTCAGACATTGTTTTCCCGCCATGATAGATGGGCACCGATCACCTTCCGGGATCAATCCCAATTCGTCAAGCCTTTGCTGCCGAATCGAATTCACCAACCGGCACAAGCCGACTTCCCCACGAAGTTTCTCCCCAGAACCGGGTTCCGCACGATTCAGGATCCCCGGTTCCACAGTTAGGCTGGATTATGTCCGGGCTCCCGCACGAGGACGCATCATGCTTGCGGAACTCCAATCCGACATTATCGCGTATCGCCATTACTTGAAAGCCGAACGCGGCATGGCCGAGAATACGGTACTCGCTTATCACCGTGACCTCGACCGTTACGCGGAGTGGGTGGCTCTCGTTCAACTCCCGGATTATCTTACGCCGACACTCCGGGACTTGGGGCGTTACATCGGCTACCTGCATGAACTCACGTTGGCCGCGCCGACAATCGCCCGGCACATCGTTTCCCTGCGGATGTTTTATCGGTTTCTACGGCTGGAGGAACGGGCCAGCCCAACCACGGTGGAACTGCTCGGCTCGCCCAAACTCTGGGAGCGGATTCCCCAGGTGCTGTCCCCGGAATCGGTCGATCAGTTGCTGGCGGCTCCACGGGCAGGGGATCGGTTCTTCCTGCGCGATCGTGCCCTATTGGAGACGCTGTACGCCACCGGCTGCCGCGCCTCGGAAGTCGTGGGCCTGAAGTTGGCGAATCTCTACCTGGATGCGGGGTTCTGCAAGTGTCAGGGGAAGGGGAGCAAGCAACGCGTGGTGCCGTTGGGGCGGCCAGCCCTGGCCGCATTGCGGGCGTACCTGGGGGAAGTCCAACCATTACGCGGGAGTGCCAGCACCCGCGATTCTCATGAGGATGCGACCGTCTTCATGAGTCGATCCGGGAAACCGTTGACCCGGATCGTATTGTGGAGCCTCGTGAAGAAGTATTGCCTGCGGGCCGGTTTGCCGGGCACGGTCAGCCCGCACACCCTGCGGCACAGTTTCGCCACGCACGTTCTGGCTGGCGGCGCGGATTTACGCATCGTGCAAGAACTCCTGGGCCATTCCTCGATTCGCACGACACAGCATTACACGCATGTGGATCGGAACCGGCTCAAGGCGATTCACCAGAAGTTCCACCCCCGCAGCCGGGGAGGCTCGGAACCGAAAGCGGGATGAAGGTGGCACGAACGCGCCCGGATGACCCACACCGCTACGCCGCCGGGGATAGAATCCGTATGAAACCATCATGTCGCATGTCGAATCGCAAGCCAAGCCGATGACCGCGTCACCGGCGGAACGGCACACCCCGACCGTGGATGTCGTGATTATCGGGGCCGGGCTGGCCGGATGCGCTCTGGCTTGGTCGCTCCGCTGGCGCGGAGTGCGTGTGCGGTTGCTGGATCGCGGCGAACCGGGCACCCCTTCACGCATCGCCGCTGGGCTGATGACACCCATCACGGGAATGCGTTTGGCCGTCACTTGGCGGATGACCGCGTTGCTCGCCGCCGCGAATGCGTTTTACCCCCGCGTGGAAGCCGAAACCGGGGCCACGTTTTACCATCCCCGGCCCGCCGTGCGACTCTTTGGGGAACCCGGAGAAGTCGACATCCTGACCCGCAAGGGCGATCAACTCCTCGGTCAGGTGGACCGCCTCGAACCCCGATGGCCGCCGGGGTGGTTCGCGCATCCGTTTGGCGGATTCATTCTGACGCAAGCCGCTCGATTGGATGTCCCCACGTTCCTGGCTGTCACCCAACAGCACTTTGCGGCGGAAGGGGCATTCCAGATCGCGGATGTCCAACTTCCCCAGGACATTGAGCCATCCGCGTCCACGATCCGGTTGCCCCGCTGGGGGCTGACCACGCGGTACGTCGTCTTTTGCACGGGGTATCAACCTCAGCCGAACCCGTGGTTCCCCCAGTCCGCGTTGGAACCGGCAAAGGGTGAGATTCTGACGGTGTCCATCCCCGAATTGCACGAGGACCGCGTCATCTACGCACAGGGGATCTGGTTGGCTCCGATTGGGGCAGGCCGGTTCCGGGTCGGATCGACCTACGACCTGAACCACCTCGATACGCTCCCCACGGTGGCGGGACGGGAGGAATTACTGAGCAAGTTGCGACGATTCGTGCGATTGCCGATCCATGTGATCGGGCACGATGCCGCCGTGCGTCCGGTGGCCCGTTCACGCAAGCCGCTCCTGGGCGTTCACGCGGAGTTCCCCCGGCTCGCCTACTGCAATGGCCTAGGCTCGAAGGGATCTTTGTCGGTCCCGTATTGTGCGGAGATGCTAGCGGAACATCTCCTGGCCGATGCCCCGCTGGACCCGGAAGTCGACTTGCAGCGTGGGCGACGGTAAGAGAATCGCAAACGGTTCGGGTTTCTCTCCCGATCCGAGAGAGAAGCCCAAGCAGGTTTACTTTGAGGTCAATTCCAGCAGGATTTCTCCGGCGGGCGGGGAAGTAATTTTCAATTCCGTCAACCCTGCGTCAGAATATCGTGGCGGAATGGTGTCTTCTGGCAGCACGAGCAGATCGCCAGTCGCGGCGGCACCGGGGAAGTTCTCATCGGGTGGGGGCGGTACGGCCTTTTTCGGCTTGGCCTTGCTGGCTTTTGCCTGGCGTTTACTCACCGTGACGCGATATTCTCCGGGCCGAATGCCCGAGCCAACCGCGGGTGTCACTTCAAAATGCCCAGCATCATCGGTTACTCCGACAACGATTGTCGTATCGGACTGTTGGGGGTAGAAGACCACCGTGGCCCCGGTAAGCGGCTGGCCATCCAGCGTGACTTTCCCTGTCAGGCTCGACGGATCTCCGCACCCCGCACTGACAATCAGGCTCACCATCAGAGCCAGCGTTTTTAAGGATGGATTGAGTTTCGTCATGAATTTCGCCATCTGACACACGGAAATGTTTCGATGATGCAATGAGTCGATTTTTCCACAGGGGGAGGGAAGATCACCCATTCGCCCTTGCATCCCGAGTGCGATGCAAGGGGTTCTTCTTTCTTCGTATTCCCTTTTTCCTTTTTCCTTTTTCGTTATCAAGGTAATTCAACTGGCACACCATCGTTTCGGCAGCCGAGCAGTTGATATTGTTTCATGTCGATGGTTTCGCTGACGAAGCGAACCGTGCCATCGCCGAACAGGAAGTTGGCACCGCCGCTGTGCTGGGACTTGAACCCACCCGAGACAGCGGAGTGCCAAGCCGATTTCATCAATTCAGCCGTAGAGAGCGATGTACAGGCCGAGCGTTGGTCTGTCGTGCGCAAGTTGATGGGGATAACGGTGCTACTCACGGAATAGAACCAGCTATACCACGGGCCGTACCCCCCGTTATCGGCTCGGCGGCCGTTCTCGTAAGGCAAGGCTTCGCCGATGGCGATGGTGTTCGAGAGGCCATCCGTCACGTCGGACATTTTGACCGAGACACCAGACGGCGCGAACATTCCGCGAACATTCGCAATGTCGTTCACATAGCCGTTGACGTAACTACTGGTCGGCGGGTACGGCAAGGGCGGGCTGGCCCCCGTGTAGTACGCGGAGAAGGGGGCAAAGGAACCGTTACAGTCACCGTAAACGTATTGCGGCCCCATGGAGGCGTAGTAGTTGCCACGGGTTGGCCCCGCCAGCGTGCGGATATAACCGTCACTGGGGCACCAGAGGGTCGGGATTTTGGCTTCCTTCACGGCAGTCGGCACAGAGTTGGTTGAAACATAGCGTTTCGGGGCAGTACCGTCGGGTGGTGCTGGGCTACCGAACGCACCATCAGGAAACTGCCGATAAATGGCATCCTGTTCCATGTATGGCAGTAGGATTACGGCAAAGTTCCCACCCTGTTGACCGTAAGGCATCCAGCAGGTGAAAATTTACCCGCCGGACGCTTGTTTGGGGCGGATGGTG
>JAIXLE010000261.1 GCA_026931725.1 Bacteroidales bacterium | reverse complement strand
TTCGCCGCCGTCCGCGATCGGATGGAGCAGTTCGTGGCGAACCACACCCTCTCTGGGGTGGTGACGGTTGTGGGGAACGCCGATGGCATCGTGGACATCGCCGCGACCGGCTTCCGCGAACTGGAGCCACAAGCCCCGATGCAGAAGGACACGCTGTTCAAAATCGCGTCGATGACCAAACCCATCACCGGCATGGCCATCATGATTCTCGCGGATGAAGGCCAACTCACACCGGAAGACCCCGTGGAGAAGCATTTGCCGGAATTCCGCGGGCAGATGCTCGTAGCGGAGCGCGGCCCCGATTTCGTGAAGTTGAAGAAACCGAAGCGGCCCATCACGATTCGGGACTTGCTCACGCACACGTCCGGCCTGCCCGGCGGCTATCCGCCCGGCCTGCGCGACCTGTACCACAAACGGAATCGCACCCTAGCCGAGGCGACCCTCGTGGCTTCGCAACAACCGTTGCAATTCGAGCCGGGTACGAAATGGGCCTATTGCAACGCCGGAATCGACACACTGGGCCGCATCGTTGAAGTGGTGTCCGGGCAGTCTTACGAAGCGTTTCTCAAAACCCGCATTTTCGACCCACTGGGCATGAAGGATACGACGTTCTACCCCACCCCGGAACAAGCCCAGCGGGTGGCGGTCGTTTATGGTCAGAAGGACGGCAAACTGATCCCCACACGCCCCGCATTGCTGGAAGCGCCGCCCGGATCCAAACACCCCGTCCCGGCGGGTGGGCTCTATTCCACCGGCCCGGATTTGGCCAAACTGTATCAAATGATGCTGCACAAAGGGGAACTCCACGGTAAGCGGATTCTGAGTGAAAAAGCCGTGGAAACGATGACCCAGAAGCAATCCGGCGACGTGACGACCGGGTTCACGGGCGGGATGTGCTGGGGCTACGGTTTTGCCGTGGTCGAGAACCCCGCCGGTGTCACGGGCATGCTCGCTCCCGGTTCCTACGGCCACGGCGGAGCGTTCGGCACGCAAGGATGGATCGACCCGAAGCAAGGCGCGTTCTTCATCCTGCTCATCGCCCGAACGGGTTTGCCGAACAGCGACAACTCGGAGATTCGCAAAGCGTTCCAACAATTCGCCGTCGAGGCGTTGAAGAAATAACACAAACTCAAACCCCTATTCTCTCAGGAGATTCTGATGTCGATTCGATCTTTGTCTCTCGCTCTGATTCTGGCCACGGCACCAGCCGCGTTGGCCGATGAGGCTGGCTTTACCCCACTCTTCAACGGCAAGTCGCTCGACGGCTGGGAGCAACGCGGCGGGAAGGCGAAATACCGCGTCGAAGATGGAGCCGTGGTCGGAACATCCGTGCCGAACACGCCGAATTCGTTCCTGTGTACGCAGAAGGAATACGGCGACTTCATCCTGGAATTCGAGTTCAAGGTGAACCCGGCCCTCAACTCCGGCGTGCAGTTCCGCAGCCAGTTTGCCCCGGAAGGCAAGACGGTCGAATCCGCGGGCAAGAAGATCAAAGGCGGCCCCGGTGGCCGGGTGTTTGGCTATCAGGCCGAGATTGACCCCTCACCGCGTTCCTACACGGGCGGCATTTATGATGAGGGCCGCCGCGGATGGTTGCAGGATCTCTCGAAGAACGAAGCCGCTCGCAAAGCCTTCAAACCGGGAGAATGGAACCGCTATCGCATCGAATGCCGGGGCGATTCGCTGAAGACATTCCTCAACGGTGTCCCGGCGGCAGACGTGAAAGACAGCGTGAATCCGAAAGGGTTCATTGCCCTGCAAGTTCACGGTGTCGGCAAGAAGGAAGAACCGCTCGAAGTCCGCTGGCGGAACATTCGCATCAAAGAATTAGCCGCGAAGTAACAGAGCCAGCGTCATCGTAGGTGGGGGGATGCTCTCCATCTACGATGACGGCTGCCACGCCGCGGACACCGCATCTCCCAGCAATTCCGCAAGCCAGGTTCCGGCGAGCATCCCGATCATCATACCAACCGTCATGGCTCCCCAGTGGATGAATACAGTCCCTGATAGGGCATGAATGGGCACCAGTAATGCAATAGATCCTCCGCCCCACATGCCGAGCATCATGCCGATATTGCCTCCTGTCAACATGGCGATAGCATGTGACCGTGAGGGAATGGGCCGTCGATTCAGACCATACATGGCATATTGCGAGAAGAGGAGCATCCCGACCCACATCCACGGCTGCTGCCAGTTCAGATCGGTACAACTGCAACACGCACGGCAAGCGGCTGCGGAAAAGCCCAAATCCGCCCACCAGCCGAAGACCATTCCCAGGTTCCCGACGGTGAACATACCAAACAGCATATCCACATTATGCCGCAGATAGGGGCGATGATACCAAGAATATGCCAGCAGCAATCCAGCCGCCGCAAAAGCACAGATGATCGCCCCAGTGAGGAGACTCGGCCAACCGCACAATTGCGCCAGGATTCCCCCTTGCAACGGCAGTGCTACGGCATGAATCCCCGCACGCAACATGATAGATCGTGAAGCAACTGAAGAGGAATCGTTCTCGTTTCCCGGTGAACTGATATTTCCACAGGATACGGTATGATACCCGACGCGCATGGAAGCCAATATCAGCGTGAGACTGGAAAGCCCCATCAGAATCACCGCCACGAGCGGATGAAGAAGCCCGGCAGCCGCGCAACTCATGCCGATGGCGTTATAGCATAATGCAAAGATCATATTGCGGCGAGCCACAAACAGGGCATGGCGACACAATGCGATGGCCCAAGGGATCGCTCGCAGATCATCATGATAGAGTGCAATATCTGCCGCGCTCACGGCCAGATCGGTGCCCGTGGCGAGTGCCACCCCGACATGCGCTGTCGCCAAAGCGGAGGCATCATTAACCCCGTCGCCGATCATTAACGGCTTGTGCCCAGCCGCTTGCAAGGCAAGAATCCGTTGCTGTTTCTCTTCGGGTAGCAGTCCGGCTTGAACCGGATTTTGCAACCCCAGTGCCTCCGCGCGGCCGGGTGCATCTCCGGTCAGAATTTCCACGGGGATAAGGAGTTGCGCAAAATCCTGTAAGGCATCTGGTGTCGTCGAACGGAGTCGCTCCGAGACGCAGGCCAAGGCAACCGGCTCGCCATCCTTTTCCACCGCGACCCGGTGCCCCGGTGTGGCTGCGAGTTCTGCTTCCCAGGTTTCCCAGGTTCCCCGTTGAGACGAAGCTATCGAAGATTCATGAGATTGCTTCAGCCAATCCAGACGGCCAATCCGAAAGGTGTGCGTCTCCTGATTCGGCATCGCAATCACGGCTTGGATGCCGGAACCCGGTATCATGTGTGATTCCATGATGTCTGGCATATCGTGTGATGCATCCGCTGATGAGAGTGCCGCGAACGGCTGCGCGATGGGATGATGGGATTGACTCTCAATTCGAGATAATACCCGCAGGAGCCAAGCGCGATCCACGGTGTCCGCCGTGATGATGTCCAATAATGTGAACTGACTATCCGTTAATGTTCCGGTTTTATCCGCCACGACAGAATCGACGGTGGCTAATCGCTCTATGGCATCGCTTGATCGAATAATGATGCCACTTTCCGCCAGTCGGCCCACGGTCATCCAAACGACAATCGGTGTTGCCAGACCGATCACACAAGGGCACGCCGTGAGTAAGACCGACATGGCATACAACAAGGCTCGATCCCAGGTTTCCGAACTCAGAAGTGCCCAACCTCCGAATGTTCCCAGAGCCGCGACCACCACAAATGGTAAAAAGATCACCCCGAATCGATCTGCTAATGATTGCAGAGCCAGCGGCGTTGCGCGCGCCTGATCCATAATGGCAATCAAGTGATCAATGTGTCGTTGTGTCCCCGGCACCGATGCCGTGATCCGAAAGGTCGCATCATGGGCAAAGCAGCCAGCCGAGACAGTGTCGCCAGGTCGCTTGATAACAGGATAAGGTTCACCCGTGACAATCGCGCGTGAGATGTAACCTGTACCACGCTGAATGAAGCCATCTACTGGGATGGCTTCTCCCGGATAGACTTCGATAACATCCCCCACCATGATCGTATCCACCGGAACGATGGATGGTGCAAATGTATCATCAGAAATCTTTCGGCAAGTCTCCCAACCGCTTGCCCATCGTCGGGATGAGCGCGATGCCTTCTCTCGGCCCTGCGCGCCCAGGGTTTTTCCCAGCGTGTACACAATCAGGAGGATGGAAACGACTTCGTAATAGATGCTGCCTTGACCTGTGAGATGGGCTTGCAATGAGGCACATAATGCCCCGATCATGGTGATGAGGAATAACAACTCAATGGTGATTCGGCCCGCCATCAACTCTCGCAGGGAAGCGCGTGCCAGGGGAACCCCCAGCAGAGCCATGACACACAGCGTTGCCGCGAGAATCCCACCTTGGACCGCTTGCCGTGCCGAGAGCGGCATTTCGGGATGGAGGTTGATCGCCAACCCGAAGATCATGGACTGTGCAGCGATTATGCAGGCGCTGCCCAATCGTATTCCGAGCCAGAGAAACCGAGAATCTTTCGGGGCATCCTGCGTTGTGGATGTGGTCGCTGGATCGTGCCAGCGTTCTCCTAATCGTAAGCATCCATAGCAGCAATACACGCGCGGCGCGGGTTGACCCGGCCACTGTCGGCCCGCCAGCCCCTTGCCAGAAATTGGGCCGGAACAGTACGGGCAATTCGCCATAGCATGTACCATCACATAACATCAACCATGAATCGACAACGATGCCAAACGAACCGCGATGCTTTATTTCTGGAAATGTTCCCAAAATGGTTGCGGCATCGGTGCGGTCAGAGGGCCATATAAATCGGGTCGCCGCCAATTCACGCGGTCGATCTCATATTCACCAATACAATGGACTAATTTCTTCCGTCGTGCCGCTTCCGGTTCGATATCCGCATAGAAGATCACTTCTTGATCATGATCGGCATTATGCAAGTAGTCACCATTGCAATGGCAAATTGAACCATGTCCCATGAAATGATAGCCGCCTTCCCAGCCCACGCGATTCACGGCCAGATAGTAGATACTATTTTCCAAGGCTCGGACACGCGGCACCCAGGTGGCCATTTTGCGGGCGTTGTCGGCCCAGTTCGTCGGCAATACGACGAGGTCCGCCCCCAACAGAGTGAAGATTCGAGCCACTTCGGGAAAGCTCGCATCAAAACAGATGTTGATACCAATCTTCAACCCGCCCAGGTCATGCACCACGAACGGTTCCCGCCCCGCATCGACGAACCGATCCGCTCCCAGGCAGGGGAGATGCGTCTTGCGATAGATCGCCATGACCCCGGCTGGGCCGATCAGAGCCGCCGCGTTGAACAATTTCTCTTGCGCGGATTCGATCATCCCGACCACGGCAAAGACATTCCAACGCTTGCAATCTTCTGCCAGCGCCGCGAGACTCGGCCCATCCGCGGGTTCCGCAACTTGGGCGATTTCTTCCCGACTGTTCCAGCAATAGCCGGTGAGAGCGCATTCCGGGAAGGCGATGAGTCGGGCACCATTCTCCGCGGCCTCGGCCAGTTTGCCACGGATACGGGCGAGGTTCTCGGCACGCTGTCCGAGTTTCACATCCATTTGCACGCCCGCAATGCGCCAGGTGTTATTCATCGGTCCATCTCGTGGGTCTATCTCGGTTGGGGGGCCGCCGCCATGCGTAACAATCGCAGGTAAATCTGAGCATCCTGGTCACGAGCGGTGCCGCCGAACGCCGTGATGTCCAGGCCGCGTGGCCGCAAGGATTGTTCAAACCATTGCGGAGCATCCTGGTTGTGGCCCGCCAGCAGGGCGAAGATGCCGCGTGCGTGCATGTACAGCGATTCCGCGAAGATGCTGTCGCGGATCGGTTGCGTACTCTGCAATTGCAGGAACGCCCAGGTCGAAGAGGCCACGGCTCCGACGGCGAGCGCCTGTGTCGGGTGGGCTTGGCGGAGCAATTCGGCGGGCGGCATTTGCACACTGGCCAACTGGCGGGCGTATTCTTCCCCGGCTTTCTGGAAGTTACCTTCCAGACGATATGCCAAGATCCGCAGACCGCGCACCTCGTTGCGGAGCCGTTCCGGCGGCGGTGCGTTCGCCGGAGATTCCTGATCGAGCTGGGCTTCCAGTTGGCCCAAATGCGTCACCGCGTTGGCGAGTCGGCCCGCTCGCAACTCCAGCATGATGAGCTGTAAGGTCACGGGTAAACTGTTCTCGCCAAAAGTGCCTTCGGGGGCGGAGTTGTACTGCTCGATCGCCTGACCGGGAAAACCGATCTGCATGGCGATCTGGAATTTCTCGGCGGGCGATGGCTTTCGGGTTTCGAGAATCTGTTGGAACTGATCGTTCCGTACCGACACTGCCCGCGTAATCCGTTCTTCCAGGGTATCCAGGCCCAACCCCTTGAGGACCGTTGCGGGAAGGTTGTCGATCTTCTGATCGGGCTTCATGTGCCGGAGATACTCACCGGGATTGTACAGGCACGTCCATTTGACCAAGTTAATCGCATTTTTGACGGATTCTCGGGCCAAATCCAGTTGCCCCGTTTGTTCGTACAGCAGGGCGAGTTGATGAGCGGCTTCGGTGGCCTGAGTGACTTCCGTGGTTGTCCGCGCTTCCAACAGCGGTAGCCGTTCCAGGAACTGCGTGTAGGCGGTGATGGCTTGCAGATGCTGATTCGCGGTATCCGTATCCGGGATGTACGGGCTACGGTACGCCACGGCCAACGCCCAGTAACCCTCTGGCCGATCCGGGGTTGCGGCGATCGCCCGTCTGGCGGCCCGTTCTTCCAGCAGTGGCAAAGCCAGCAAGGCATCCTCCGGCGGCGGCGCGGGAGTGGAAACCGTCGTGAACCAACCCAGAGTGGCCCCCGCGATCGCGGAGCGACTCCCATAGGCTTGAGCTTGCTGAATCTGCCATTCCGTATTCTGCTTCTGCGCGAGCGCGGTTCCAAAATCGTGGTACACCAGCGTATCGTCCGCCCAGAACGAGGGCCATTCTGGGCGAGACACATACTGATCGAACAGTGACAGATTGGTAGGAATCGGGAAGGCCGTGCTGTGTTCTGGTGGCGGTTCCACGTTCAGCCCATAGGCGAGCCGCACAGGGTCGAATCGCATTTGGCGTGTGCGGGGGCTTGCGGTGCGACCCAGAAACGCGGAGCGGCCATCCAGATGCCAAAGACTCCACGATGCGGGATCGTTCAACAATTGGAAGACCCATTGCACCCGCAACGGCGAGTTGACGGCGGTGAGTGTCAGGTAATCGGCCCGGTATTTCTCGACCATCGCTTGCAACGGTTCAAGAGCCTGAGTGAAAGAGCCGTTCGGATCGGGCCGCGATTCCGCGATGGTGTGCCGGATCACCGCGAGATCGACGAGTTCCGGGCGGTGGAAGGTGTAACGACTGGTGATGAACACGGGTTCTGCCGGTGCGAACCAAGTGAGGTAGTTGCCGAATTCCAGGCTGGTTTGCAGCCCGCGGGTTTCCGGGGGCAGTGCGGGTGTTTCTCCCTCCCGCCAGGATTGCGTCTGTTGGGCCGCGCGCACCAACCCCGCATCGGGGATCACGGCCCATTCCACCCGGAGAGCATACGCGGCACTCGCCCAGACACGGGTGCCGTGCAACCAACCCGGCCACGCCGCCACGACGAGCAACCCCGCCACCGTGACCATCAGGAGTCGACTCACAATCGCGGCGGTCAACAGAATCCGCGTGCCCTGGCTTTGAGATGCTCCCAACCGCAGCGACCCCGCGAGGCCGTTCAAATGTCCTGCTACCAGAGGAACCGCCACCACGGCAAAGAACGGGATCAACCGATAGCTCTCCAATGCCAAGGCCGCAAAGGTGATCCAGAGCAGAATCTGGGCCACCCGCAATCGGGTGTACCCAACCGCGAGAATCAATGCCCCACCCACCAGCAGTAACGCCGCTGCCACGCCGTTATGGTTGTAACCCAAGCTCGGCGCATTCACATAGGTTTCACTGATCGGCGATTGCGTCAGAGATTCAAACAGTGGATCTTGAATCACTGCGTCCGGCATCGTCCAACCGAGTTCCGCGGGGACAAGCTGAGACAACGCCTCGGCCGGATTCGTGGCCAGCCCGATCACGAGCGTCGGGTTGAGGCCGGAAGCGATGATCCCCAGGGCCAGGGCTTGTAATAACCCCTTCACGGGCGGGGCTGCCGGGAACGGATCATGGGCAGACGATGGCTCGGATGACTCCGGGACACGAAAAACGCGGGTTTGCACCCCTTCGCCGATCAGCACCAACGCCAGCACCAGCGGCCCCAGGAAGAACCATTCATCGGTGTTCGTCCAGATCAGAAACAGGACCGCCAGCGCGATCGGCTTCCGCCAGGAACCCGGTTGCCAAGGGCAGCCATAGATCATCACGAGAGTCAACGCTAAAAACAGCATGGAACCGATTTCGGGTCGCAGAGCCGCCTGCGGAGCCGCTGCCAGCACCGCGACCCCACCCACCACGGCCCACGGCCACAATGCCTGCCCCGGTCGGCGGAGCAACGCCAGCACGGCGAACGTCAGCGCGAAAGCGACCGCCTTCACCGCCACCAGCACGCCGCCCGTCCCATCCGCACGATAAATCAGATACGCGGCCACATCGAATAACCAGCCCGCATTCACCCAGACGCGATCGGAAGCGGAATAAGTAAACGGGTCGAAACCGAGAGCATATGTCCCCGCCAACAACCGCTGACCCGCTGCCAAGTGCAACCAGAGATCCGAATTGCGTGCCGCGAACGAGGCGACCAGAAACGCCGTGACGATCATGAGCAGAAACGCCAACAGATCGACCGACCCGAAC
>JAIXLE010000283.1 GCA_026931725.1 Bacteroidales bacterium | reverse complement strand
TCGTGACACCGGGCGGTATGGAACCCATTCATCTGACCCATCGGCTCGTGATGAATCCGTTCGTCGCCAAGCGTCTCATCGAGTCGCTTCGGCAAATCGTATCGCGGCACGAAGCCGCGTTTGGGGCACTGGAAGTGGACCCACAAAAGCGGTTGCGTCAGCGGTAAAATAGGGGACTGCCGACGGCCCGTCTGATGCGTTCAGGCGGGCTTTTTTTGTGGACACACCACAGACGGGGTGCCCCCGGCATGCGTTCCCATCGCGGGTCGCCTCATATTTTGTCCAATCCACTCTCTCACTGGCTACAGAGGCTGCTGAGGACATGGTCACACTGGTCCACCATCCCCTTCCTGGTGGGGTGCCCCCCATGTCCCATTTTGGCACCGTGGCCCATCATCTGGAGGAATCATCATGGCCTGTCCCTCACCAGCGTTGTTCTTCGATACGTTAAACGGTTTCCAACGGACTGCCGCCCTGCGTACCGCGATCGAGCTGAACCTGTTTACACAAATCGCTGCGGGAAATAACACGGCCGAGAAACTCGGTCCCGCGTGCGCGGCCTCACCCAAGGGGGTGCGGATTCTCGCGGATTAGGCATCCGGTGGGTGGATTTATACCCATAGATTCGCCTTTCGCTGGACCGGGTGGCGTGGGATAATGGTCCTACTTCACACCCCGAGGACGGGCCATGGACCGCACCGAACACTGCGACCCAACCGACGACCTGCTCCGACTGGCGGCTCGGACCCTCACCGGACACCGCCGCCGCATCTTCCAGGCCGAGGTCACTCGGGTACTGTGCGGCGGTTCGTCCCGCGCCGCCGAACGCCGATTCGGGTGGGGACGCGGCACCGTTGACACCGGCCTCCGCGAACTCGCCACCGGGATCCGCTGTGTCGAACGCTTTGCCGACCGTGGCAAGGTGCCCACCGAGGTCGCCCGCCCCCAACTGGCCGCGGACATCCGCGACCTGGTCGAGCCCCGCACCCAGGCCCACCCCGAACTGAAGTCCGAGCGTGTGTACACTAACATGTCCGCCCGCGAAGTGTGCGACTTGTTGCGGACGACCAAGGGCTACGCCGACGATGCCGTGCCGAGCGAGCGGACCATGCGGGACATCCTGAACCGGATGGGATATCGGCTAACCCGGATTCGCAAGGCCAAACCCCTTCGTAAGATCGCCTCGACCGATGCCATCTTTGCCAACGTGGCGGCCGTGAAAGCGGAGGTCAAGGGCGATCCCCATACGCTGGAAATCTCGATGGATACGAAGGCGAAGGTGAGCGAAGGCGAATACGCCCGTGGGGGAAAAAACCCGGACGGCATCGGACGGGACATCGGCCAAGGGGCTTGACCATGACCCGCCCGCGAAGACCAAATGGACACCGCTCGGTATCCTGATCCTGGCGACGGGGGCGTTGTCCCTATTCTTTGGGACACGGGAGACAAGTGACCTCTGGGTGGACGGATTGGGACGGTGGTGGGACCAGGTCCGGGGCGGGTTGGGACACGTCCGCACGCTGGTGATTTATCTGGACAACGGCCCCCACAACGCGGGCACACGAACCCAGTTCTTGAAGCGGATGGTGGCGTTCGTGGACGCGACGGGATTGACGGTGCGACTGGTGTACTACCCACCGTACCACAGCAAGTACAACCCGGTGGAGCGGTGCTGGTCAAGTTTGGAACGGAAGTGGGGCGGGGCGTTACTGACCAGTTTGGAGGTGATCCTGAGCTACGCGCGACGGATGACGTGGAAGGGTCGCCACCCCACGGTTGGGGTACTGAGCGGGACGTACGTCGACGGGGTGAAGTTGACGAAGGCGGAAATGGAGCCGATCGAAGCCCGCCTGGACCGCTCCGCGACGCTCCCCAAGTATGACATCACCATCCGCCCCAAACAAGCGTCCGGCAGGTAAATTTTCACCTACCGGATGCCTTATCTGACGATTCTCGGGTTTCTCGTCAAGCAGAATGACCGATACGAATTGACGCACGACACCGCAACGTTTTTAGACAGTTCCTCCCCCGCCTATTTGGGCGGTGTCACCGCGTTCTTGCTCCAACCCGAGTTACAAGACGCGTTTCAGAATCTCACGCAGGCCGTCCAAAAAGGGGGGACGGCCATGCCCGGCGCGGGCACCGTCTCACCCGACAACCCGATCTGGGTGGCGTTCGCGCGGGCGATGGCCCCAATGATGGACCTGCCTTCCCGGTTGTTGGCCCCTCACGCGGGAGAGGACACCCAGCGACCGCTCCGTGTCCTGGACGTGGCCGCGGGTCATGGTCTGTTCGGCATTCGGGTCGCGGAGACATTTCCTCATGCCCGCATCACCGCGTTGGACTGGCCCAATGTCGTCGCCGTGGCCGCGGAGAACGCGCACCATGCGGGGATTGCGGATCGGCATACGACACTCCCTGGCGATGCCTTCGCCCTGGATTGGGGCGGCCCTTACGATGTGGTCCTCTTCACGAACTTTCTGCACCATTTTGACCTGCCCACTTGTGAGCAACTGGCCCGCAAAGCTCATGCCGCCCTCGTTCCCGGTGGCCGTGTGCTGACCTTGGAATTTGTCCCAGACGCGGATCGCATTCACCCACCTGCGACCGCGACCTTCGCACTGACCATGTTGGCCAGCACCGCATCCGGTGATGCCTACACCTTCGCCGAGTACGATCAACTGTTCCAGAAAGCGGGCTTCACGCGGAATGAGTTTCACCCGCTCCCGCCGACCACGCAGCAAGCGGTGGTATCGCACAAAGCCTGATTTTCATATGTCCTCAACGGCTGGCGGTGATCGTGATCGGACATCGCCACGTCTCAACCTTGTCTCACATTTTGGGGTGTTGGCTATGAGATGGATACGGTTTTTGGTCCTCAGTTGGGGAGTGGCTCTCCTCACAATTCCCGCCTCGGCGGCGGAGTTGCTTCCCCCACAAGTAGAAGACATCTACAAAACGGATGCCCCCACGGAAGTCCTCACTTTCCCGGATGGGAAATCGGCCGCCTACATTCGCTTGTGGGTCGATCCCGCGACGCGGTCCTATCGCCGGGCACTCTGGCAGGTTGGCCCGGAAGGACCACCCCGCGCCCGCGAAGAGGGGGAACCCGATGCGTTCTCCTTGCAACTCTCCCCAGATGGGAAATGGTTGCTCTTTCTGTCCACGCGTCCTTTCCCGGATGGGACACCTGCCATCACGCCGGTTCCACCCTATTCGGATACAGCAGCGGACATCTGGCTGATCCCGGTTGCTGGAGGGAAAGCGATTCCGCTCGCCGGGCCGAAGAAGCCGTATGGCCGCGTCATCACGGATACGTTCTACGGGCATGTCGCATTTTCCCCGGATGGGAAGCGACTGCTGTTCGTCGCGGACGAGGGGAAAGACCCGCGCACGGAGTCCGAACGCCGCAACAATGTCCAAATTGTCCGCGAGGACCAAGGGGAAGGATATGAAGGGTATGGTCCCACGCAAATCTGGGTCGCCGACCTACTGGATCGCCCCCAGGAAGTCGCCGCGACCACGATAACCCGACTGACACCAGGGGACTACTGGTACGGTGACCCGCAATGGTCGCCAGATGGGTCATTCGTCGTGGTGCAGGCGAACCGCAACCGCGAGCAGGAATCGGCTCGGTACAGTATCAACCACAACTATGACTTGTGGAAGATCCCATTGGCAACGCGGAAACTGGAGCAGTTGACCCGTAACCGTTCACAGGGGGTAGCCGGTTCGGTTCGTAGCTCGTACTCCATCTGACGGCATGATGTCTCCACCGCCACTCCCCGACACCCTGTTCGCCGCCCTGCCGCCGGCCGTGCAGGCGTACATCCGCTCACTCGAAACCATTGCCGCCCAGGTCGCCATCCTCCAGACCCGCGTCGCCGAACTCGAAGCCCGGCTCGGTCAGAATTCGTCGAATTCGTCCAAACCGCCCTCATCCGATGGCCCACAGGTGAAGCCAGCCCCGCCCCAAACACCGTCTGGCAAGAAGCGGGGCGGCCAGCCCGGCCACACGAAACACACGCAGGTGATCCTTCCGCCCGATGAGATCATCGACCACAAGCCGACCCACTGCCGTCACTGTGCCACGCCTCTCGCCGGTGAGGACCCGGACCCAACTGTCGACCAGGTGCTCGACCTGCCGGTCCAGTTGCGACACGTGGTTCACCACCGCCGCCATACGCTGACCTGTCCCAAATGTCACACCCCGACGATCGCCGCCCCCGTGTCCCAAACGATCAGCGGGTATGGTCCCAAACTGACCGCGACGGTGGCCTACCTGAGCGGGGTCGGCCGGCTGAGCAAGCGGGCCATTCGCACGCTGCTCGACGACGTGTGCGACCTGCCGATGTCGCTTGGGACCGTGAGCAAACTGGAGCAGACTGTCAGCCGGGCATTGGCCCCGATCCACGCCGATGTCCTGACCCAAACCCGGGGTCAGGACGCAAACGTCGACGAAACGGGCTGGAAGCAAGGGAAGAAGAAGGCGTGGCTGTGGGTGGCGGTGACCGCTGTCCTGACGGTCTTCCTGATTCGTCCCGGCCGCAATCGGGCCGCCTTCGACTCCCTGGTCGGACCAACTCCGGGGGTGCTCACCACCGACCGGTACGGAGTGTACACCCACTTGGCTGGGACACGCCGGCAGGTCTGTTGGGCCCACCTGCGGCGGGACTTTCAGGCGATGATCGATCGGAAGAATGCGGGAAGCGAGATTGGGACCGCGTTGTTGTCCCAATCCGACATCCTGTTCACGCACTGGCAAAAAGTGCGGGACGGGACGCGAACTCGACAGTGGTTCTGGCAGACACACCAGTCGCGGCTGCGAGCGAGGGTGAAGACCCTGCTCGCGCGGGGTGTCGCGTGTTCGTGTCCGAAAACGGCCGGGGTGTGTCGGGAACTCCTGGGGGTAGAGGAGTCGTTCTGGACGTTCGCGTGTCGGGACGGGGTCGAACCGACGAACAACGCGGCCGAGCGGGCGGTGCGTCACGCGGTGTGCTGGCGGAAGACGAGTTTTGGGACAGACAGCGAACGGGGCAGCCGGTTTGTGGAACGGATGCTGACGGTGGTGGCATCCTGTCGACAGCAGGGGCTTGGTGTCCTCGATTTCCTGGTGCAGGCCGTCTCCGGCCAGAACCCGTCACTACTGCCCGAAAGGGCGTGAACGGTTACTGATGGTTAAAGCACTGGGCATTGGCCCCGATCCACGCCGATGTCCTGACCCAAACCCGGGGTCAGGACGCAAACGTCGACGAAACGGGCTGGAAGCAAGGGAAGAAGAAGGCGTGGCTGTGGGTGGCGGTGACCGCTGTCCTGACGGTCTTCCTGATTCGTCCCGGCCGCAATCGGGCCGCCTTCGACTCCCTGGTCGGACCAACTCCGGGGGTGCTCACCACCGACCGGTACGGAGTGTACACCCACTTGGCTGGGACACGCCGGCAGGTCTGTTGGGCCCACCTGCGGCGGGACTTTCAGGCGATGATCGATCGGAAGAATGCGGGAAGCGAGATTGGGACCGCGTTGTTGTCCCAATCCGACATCCTGTTCACGCACTGGCAAAAAGTGCGGGACGGGACGCGAACTCGACAGTGGTTCTGGCAGACACACCAGTCGCGGCTGCGAGCGAGGGTGAAGACCCTGCTCGCGCGGGGTGTCGCGTGTTCGTGTCCGAAAACGGCCGGGGTGTGTCGGGAACTCCTGGGGGTAGAGGAGTCGTTCTGGACGTTCGCGTGTCGGGACGGGGTCGAACCGACGAACAACGCGGCCGAGCGGGCGGTGCGTCACGCGGTGTGCTGGCGGAAGACGAGTTTTGGGACAGACAGCGAACGGGGCAGCCGGTTTGTGGAACGGATGCTGACGGTGGTGGCATCCTGTCGACAGCAGGGGCTTGGTGTCCTCGATTTCCTGGTGCAGGCCGTCTCCGGCCAGAACCCATCACTACTGCCCGAAAGGGCGTGAACGGTTACCTTTTTTTAGCGGACCGGGGTGGTGCGGCGTCTCGTCCCGGTACAGGGTGTTGACGAACCCTTGGAGCCAGGACCGGGACACACCGGTTACCCGAGCGATCCCGCGCAGACTCATCCGTTCGCCCAAGAGTCGGCGGATCAGCCCCTTGGTCTCATCGGACACGGGACTGGTTTTGGGACACGCGACAAATCGTCGACCACAGGTCCGACAAAGGAACGTCGGGGTGCCGGCGGCGTTGGGTCCATTGCGGACCACATGGACCGATTGGCACTTGGGACAAGGGGGCAATGGAGACATGGAATGGCTGGTATTTTGCATATCCCTATCCTAGCACAATCCCCCACCTCGGGCCACTACCGGATGGACACGCCGATCACGCTCGGGTCGGCCTGATACGCGGCATGAATCGAGGGTCGGATGCGACAGACGACGCTGCTCATCAGGTCGACGAGTGTGGAGAAGAGCAGGGTCCGGGTGTACTGGCGGTCGGCGGCATTGGCGAACAGTTGGTCGATGTCCTCGGCCGCGAGAGCATGTTCGAGTGTGCCGCGGGCCATAACGCTGATGGGGCTTTGCTGGACGAACTTTTCGAAGAGAGCGGAGAGGATCACGATTCAACCTCCGTGCCAGGCTACTTATCGCAAGTTCAATCTGGCATACAAGATAAGGCCCGAACGGCCACCTTCACAGGGCTGGAGATGGCAGGGAACCTTCCCCGGTGTCCGTGCGTCTAACTTGTACACTATTGACAACAGTTCCGGCCGGGACACATCCCTTCGCCCCGGCCAGTCCCCCGTCCCGAGGTCCGCCCATGCCCGTCACGTTCACCGGCGTCCACGAGCCGAACGGTTGGCTCGGCAGCATGTCCCCGTACCCGATCACCTATAAGGGCCGGGAGTGGCGGACGGCCGAGGCGCTGTTCCAGGCGCTCCGGTTCACCGACCCGGACATCCGGGCGGCGATCCAGGCGGCCACGTCCCCGATGACGGCGAAGTGGATCGCAAAGGGGAAGCAGGACCGGATGACAGTGCCACAGCGGGGCAAGCGGGACATTGCGAACATGAAGCGGGTGCTGAAGCTGAAGGTGGCCCAGCACCCGGACCTGACGGCGGCCCTGCTGGCGACCGGGGACGAGGAGATCGTCGAGGACTGCACGAGGCGAGCCGGCGGGTCGGGGATGTTCTGGGGGGCGGCCCTGCGGGACGGGGCGTGGGTCGGCCAGAACGTCCTCGGCAAGCTCTGGATGGAAGTGCGGGCCGAACTCCGGCAGAGGGCCGGGTGACCCGCAGCCCGGGGCCGCCGGCGGTCCCCACCGGCTGCCACCACGGTCTAACCTGTACAAGAGTCAGGCCGATTAGCCGCCCAGGTCCCACCGCCCCCCGACGGCGTGCCCGGCCATCCTCAGCCGGAGGTCCCGCTTGCGGTTGTAGTACGTCCCCCGGCCCAGCCCCGTGCGGCGGCTGAACTCCTGCTGCTTCTCCCCCGGGGTCTTGTCCCTCCAGGCCGGGTCGTACTCCAGCAGCAACACCTGCATCTCGTCCGGGCTGACGAACTGTTTGAGGACGTACCCCTTCCAGTCCTCCCCGGCCTTCTTCGCCTCCTCGGCCTTGACGTACAGCCGGGCCGACAGGTCCTTCATGAAGCACAGGTTCTCCCCGACGAACTGGTACACCTCGTCGTCGGCGAACCAGCCCTGTCGGTCCAGTTCGACGTGGACCTCCCGGGGCGGCGGGTCGAACAGGAACGCCCGGCTGCGGTCCTCCAGGGCGGCGACGTGTTCGCTCCCGCCCCCGCCGGCCCAGGCGTTGTCGATGATGCACACCCGGCTGGTGGTCTGGAACGACTTCTGGAGACCCCGGCCGGTCGGTGCTTCGGTCGTCCAGAACACGGTCTTGGGGTTCCTCGGGTTGGTCAGGTTCTTGAGCAGCCGCTGGCCTGCCGGCTCCCGGTACATCCCGTCGGCGTCGTCGATGACGAGCGGACGGTTGGCGTTCTCCTGGGCCTGGCAGAAGACCTCGAACGGACTGGTGTGACCGGACACGACGACGGCATCGGCGGCCTCGGCCTCGACGATTGAACTCTTCAGCCGGCCCGGCGGGCCGACGATGATGATGCAGTTGTACACGCCCTGGCCGAACCCGTGGGCGTAGAACCGGAGTTCCTCGTAGGTCGTCAGCTTCTCGAAATGTGCGGGCTTCCTCGACCGAGACATCGGCAGCAAACCTCATTCTTGTCGTGGTCTATAAAATCGCCTCCCCTGTTTTACCACGGGTCAAGAGGTTGTAAATCTGCCGAACGTTAGCGTCTTGATGGCGGAAGTGGGGAGTGGGGCGTGACCGGGCTGACTTTTAGACAGGTCAGAATGTCGGCAAGCTATCGGGATGTGAGCGGGGTGCAGGCCGAAGCGGGAGGAAAACGAGAATCCGGGTGATAACGGGGTGGTTTTTGTCACCCCGTTATCACCCGGATTTGTAACCCAGTTTTGTCACCAACCGGGTTGTCGTAAGTCCTTGCCTTTTCTAGCCTTACAAGTCGGGCTGACAGGATTCGAACCTGCGACCTCTTGGTCCCGAACCAAGCGCTCTACCAAGCTGAGCTACAGCCCGTTTTTTTGATAATAGGGATCCCTCACGCTCTGTCAACGCCAATCGATAAACCGCAAGGGATAAGGGTAAGCGTCGCGAAAGTTGGTGGAAAATCTGTTCACTTCGGTGTAAGTCTGAGTAACGGGTGAAATTTCCCCCGGCAGGAGGCCCATCATGTCTGAACCACTTAGCCCGAATATTTCACCACGGAGTCGGGAACAATCAGCCAATTGAAAAGACCAGCTGCACAATAGGTTATTGGGACAACCAGGACGCAACTCCCCCCTCCCC